>JBCCPD010000004.1:0-33855 GCA_039025075.1 Pseudomonadota bacterium
AGGGCTTCCGCGACCCCTCGCGGCGGCGCTCGTCCATCGGCTGCCTGTCGCCCAGCGCATTCGAAGAGGCCGGCAGGCCCGCCGACGCCACGACGCTCGCGACCTGACCCGCACCCCGTCCAAGAAACCGGGTCGGCTCCAGGGTCATTGAGCCGGACCCCTAGCGCCAACCTGCATGGTGAAGCACGTCTCTGTCGCAATGGAACACGCCCGGACCTGACCATCAGGTCGATGGACGCCGCAACCAGCGGGGTCGGCTTCGCGACGCGAAGTGCGGCGCGTCCCGCCCGCCCAGCCTTGACCCCAAGGGCGCCGCCGCCTAGGCCGAACGACCAAGCCCGAGCAACGGGCGACGACGTCAGGGGAGGCGCTTGCCCATGGACCGCAGCACCCGCACCAAGGGCATCGAGGCGATGATGCGGCCGCGCGCCGTCGCCGTCGTCGGCGCCTCGGCCGACCCTGCGCGCATCGGCGGGCGGCCCATCGCCTATATGCGGCGCTTCGGCTTCGGCGGGGACATCCTGCCGGTCAATCCCAAGCGCGACGAGATCCAAGGCCTGAAGGCGCATCCCTCCTTGCTGGCGCTGGATCGGGAGATCGATCTGGTGATCGTGGCGACGCCGGCCCCTTCGGTAACCCAGGCGCTCGAAGATGCGGCGGAGCGCGGCGCGCGGGCGGCGGTGATCTTCTCCAGCGGCTTCGCGGAGGTCGGGCCGGAGGGCGCGGCCATGCAAGCCAAGATCGCGCGCATCGCCGAGGCGCGGGGCATGGCCGTGGTGGGGCCGAATTCGCTGGGAACCTACGACGCCGGCGGGGCCACGGCCGCGTTCACAACGTTCCTGGACCTGGCTCCGCCGCGGCCGGGGCCTTTGGCGATCCTGTCGCAGTCGGGCGCCTATGGCGCCCATGTGGGGCTCATGGCGGCGGAGAGGGGGGTTCCCGCCTCCCGCTGGGTGGCGACGGGCAACGAGGCGAGCCTGGGCGCGACGGAGTTCATCGACCATTTCGCCGACGACCCGGAGCTGCGGGTTCTGGGCGTCTACGCCGAAGGCGTGCGCGACGGGCGCGCCTTCTGCGCCGCCGTGCGCCGGGCGCGGGATGCGGGCAAGTCGGTGGTGCTGATGAAGGTCGGCCGCACGGCGGCGGGGGAGGCGGCTGCGGCCTCGCACACCGCCTCCCTCGCCGGGGACGACGCGGTCTTCGACGCGGCGGTGGCGGAAGCGGGCGCGCTGCGGGCGGACCGGACGGATCACTTCATCGACCTGCTCTACGGTCTTGCGCGCAAGGGGCCGATCCGAGGACGCAAGCTGGGGATCGTCACCATCTCCGGCGGCGCGGGGGTGCTCATGGCCGATGCGGCGACCGATGCGGGGCTCGACCTGCCGCCGATGCCCGAGGGCGCCCAGGCGGCGCTGAAGGCGCGCTGCCCGTTCGGCTCCCCGGTCAATCCGGTGGACGTCACGGCGCAGGCGATCAACGACATGGGCCTGGTGACGGAGCATGTGCGAGCGATGTTCGCCGAGGGCGGCTACGACGCGGTCGGCGGCTTCTTCTTGAACTGGGCGCGCGTTCCGGGGCTGGCCCCGCAGCTGGAGGCGGCGATCGCCGCGGGGGTCGAAGGGTTCGAGGATCGCGTGCTGGCCTTGACCGGCGTCTTCACGAGGGAGGCGGCGGAGCCTTATGAGGCCGCCGGAGCGGTGATCTTCGAGGATCCGACCGCCTGCATCAAAGCCGTCGCCGCCATGGCGCGGGCGGGCGAGCCGCCGCCGCGGGCCCTGCCGGCGCTGCCCGAAGCCGACGACGCCCCTCTGGGCGTTCTGGACGAAGCGGCGTCGAAAGCTTTGCTGATCGCGGCGGGCGTGCCGGCGCCGCAGGATCGGGTCTGCCGCACGCCCGAGGACGTGGCCGAGGCGGCGGCGGCCCTGGGGCCGACGGTCGTGCTGAAGATCCTGTCGCCGGATCTGGCCCACAAGACCGAGGCCGGGGGCGTGCGCCTGGGCGTGCCGGCGGCCGAGGCCGCGCAGGCGGCGCGGGAGATGGACGCCGCCGTGGCCGCGGCAGCCCCCGGCGCGGCGCGGGCGGGCTTCTTGGTGGCGCCGATGCTCTCCGGCGTGGCGGAACTGATCGTCGGCGCGCGGGTCGATCCGGTCTTCGGACCGGTGGTTCTGGTGGGGCTAGGCGGCGTCTTCGCGGAAGTGATGGGCGACACGGCCCTGCGCTTGGCGCCGGTGGACGCGGCGACGGCGGAGACCATGATCCGCTCGCTCAAGGGCTTTGCGCTGCTGGACGGCGTCCGAGGGCGGCCGAAGGCGGACGTGGCGGCGGCGGCCGAGGCGGTGGCGGCGCTGTCGCGCTTCGCGGCGGCGCGGCGCGGAACCGTCGCGTCGGTCGAAGTCAACCCGCTGCTCGTGATGGAGCGCGGGGTCGTGGCGCTCGACGCGGCCATCGAGCCCGTCGCATGAGACCCCGCCCGTCCGGTCCGCCCCGCGGCCGGTCCGCCGCGGCGGCGCGCTCGCGCGCCGATGTCCGCGGATGCGGACATGCAGGCTCGTCGAGCCTGCCCGCTGCTATGCGCTCCGTTAGGACCGGAGCGCGCTTGGCTTGCAGGAGACCGGCATGACCGACGCCCCAGCGCCCACCGGCGCCGCTTGGTTCCACCCGGCGCTGCTGAAGGGCCGCAAGGCGCTGATCACCGGCGGAGGCTCGGGGCTGGGCCTCGCCATGGCGCGGTGCTTTGCGGCGCTGGGCGCGGAGCTGGTGCTGTGCGGCCGCCGGGCGGCGCCGTTGCAGGCGGCGGCGGAGGCGCTGGCGCCGGCCGCGGTGAGCATCGCGGTCTGCGACGTGCGCGAGCCCGAGCAGGTGCGCCGCATGATGGACGCGGCCTTCGAGGGCGCGCCGCTCGACATCCTGGTGAACAACGCCGCCGCCAACTTCGTCGCCAAGGCCGAGACGCTGAGCCCGCGGGCGCTGGACGCGGTGATCGACATCTCCATGAAAGGCGCGGCGCATGGCACGCTGGAGGCGGGGCGCCGCTGGATTTCCGAACGAAATCAGGGCGTTGTGCTGAGCATCGTGACCAGCTACGCGTGGCATGGCTCGCCCTTCGTGGTTCCGTCTTCCATGGCCAAGGCGGGGGTTCTGGCGATGACGCGGTCCCTGGCCTCGGAATGGGGCCCCAAGGGGATCCGGCTGAACGCGCTGGCTCCCGGGGCGTTTCCGACGCCGGGCGCTTGGAACCGGTTGGTTCCAAACGAGGAATTGGCGCGGACCCATGAGACCAACAACAGCCTGGGGCGGCCGGGACGGCATGAGGAGCTGGCGGCGCTGGCGGCGTTCCTGGTGTCCGACGCCTCCGGCTACATCCACGGGGAATGCGTGACGATCGATGGGGGGCGGTGGCCTCACATGGCGGGCACGTTCGGGCATCTGCACGGGCTGAGCGAGGCGGATTGGGAGGCGATGCGGCCCGCGAAGCGAGGGTGAAACGCGTGCACGGGGCGTGCACCGCCCGTGCGCCGGCGGTGCACGGCTGGTGCACCGGCGGCGCACCGCTCGTGCATCAAACGCGCCGCACTCGCGCCGCATGGGTGCGCACAGGGCGCCCCGGACGTCTGCACAGGCCCCGAGCGGTCGGAAAGGGGGCGTTCGAGCCCTCGTCCGAGCTTCGCTCGAACAGTCGGCCCCGCCCGCACTCCCCCTCGATGGGTCGAGGATGACCGCCGTCCGGTCAGCGCCCGCCCCCCTGCGGCGGCGGGGTGGGCGGGCGGGAGCTTGCCGCAGGGGGGCGGGGGCGGGTCACGGGCGCAGGGCGGCGGCTTCGGCGGCGAGGGCCTCCACCCGGTCCCAGTCGCCGGAGGCGACCGCGTCCGAGGGCGCGACCCAGGAGCCGCCGACGCAGATCACGTTGGGCAGGGCAAGCCAGTCCGGGGCGGAGGCCGCGTCGATGCCGCCGGTGGGGCAGAAACGCACGTCCGTCAGCGGCGCGGCGAGCGACTTCAAGAGAGGGCGTCCGCCGGCCGCCGCGGCGGGAAAGAACTTTTGGAGGAGGAGACCCCGCTCCGCCAGGGCCATGACCTCCGACGCGGTGGCGGCGCCGGGGAGGAGGGGGAGCTCGGCCGCCTCCGCCGCGTCCAGCAGCGCCGGCGTCGCGCCGGGGGAGACGCCGAAGACCGCGCCGGCGGCCTTGGCCTCCGCCACGTCGGCGGGCGTGCGCAGGGTGCCGGCGCCGACCCAGGCCTGAGGCGCGGCGTCGCGCATGGCGGCGATGACGGCGAGCGCGGCGGGGGTGCGCAGCGTCACCTCCAGCGCCGGCAGCCCGCCGGCGACGAGGGCGCGGGCGAGCGGCGCGGCGGACGCGGCGTCCGGCACGGTCAGGACCGGCACGACGGGCGCGGCGGCGCAGAGGTCCTCCAGAAACGCCTGAGAGGCGGCGGGAACGGTCATCGGAAGGCCCTTTCCCTGCTGGGACGGGTCAGTTCATTCGGCGGGGGTCATTCGGCGGGCGTCGGCGCCGCGTCCCCGTCCGCCTCCTCCGCCGCCGCGGAGGGGCCGGCGCCGGGGAAGAGCCGCCGCAGGACCACGTAGAAGACCGGCGTGAGGAACAGGCCGAAGATCGTCACCCCGATCATGCCGGAGAAGACGGCGGTGCCGAGGGCCTGGCGCATCTCCGCCCCCGGACCGGTGGAGACGACGAGCGGAAAGACGCCGAGGATGAAGGAGAAGGCGGTCATCAGGATCGGCCGCAGGCGCAGGCGGCAGGCCTGCACGGCGGCGTCCACCGGTCCGCGGCCCTCCGCCTCCGCCTGCCGGGCGAACTCCACGATCAGGATGGCGTTCTTGGCGGCGAGGCCGATGAGCACGATGAGCCCCACCTGGGTGAGCACGTTGTTGTCCTGGCCCCGCAGGTCGACCCCCACCAGGGCGGCGAAGATGGCCGTGGGCACGATCAGCACGATGGCCAGCGGCAGGACCCAGCTTTCGTAGACCGCGGCGAGCACAAGGAAGGCGAAGACGGCGGAGAGGGCGAAGATCGTGGCGCCGCCGCCGCCGGCCTCCTTCTCCTGATACGCGAGCTCGGTCCATTCGAATTGGGTTCCGGGGGGGAGGGCCTGGGCGGCGATCTCCTCCATCGCCGTCAAGGCGTCGCCGGTGGAGAAGCCGGGCGCGGGGTTTCCCTGCACGGGCACCGAGACGAGCATGTTGTAGCGCTGCACCAGGATCGGGCCGGCGGCCTGGCGCACCTCCACCAGCGTGCCCAGCGGCACCAGCGCGCCGGAGGCGGAGCGGACCTTGAGGCGCAGGATGTCCTCCGGCTCGGTCCGGAAGCTGTCGTCGGCCTGGGCGCGGACCTGGTAGAGCCGGCCGAAGGCGTTGAAGTCGTTGACGTAGGCGGAGCCGAGGTTGATCGACAGCGCCTCGAAGATCGCGCCGATGGGCACGTTGAGCATCTGCGCGCGCACCCGGTCGATGGCCAGGAAGATCTGCGGGGAGCCGACGGAGAAGGTGGTGAAGACGCCGCTCACCGCGTCCGAGCTCTGGGAGGCGCCCATGACCGCGTAGGCGGATTCCAGCACCCGGCGCATGTCGTCGCTTTCGCGGTCCTGCAGCATCAGCTTGAAGCCGCCGCCGGAGCCGACGCCGCGCACCGACGGCGGCGGGATGGCGATGACGAAGGCCTCGCGCAGGGCCTGGAGGCGGCCCGAGATCTCCCCCAGCAGGACGTCGGCGCCGCGGCCGGCCTCCAGCCGTTCGGGGAAGTCGTCGAAGACGGCGAAGATCACGCCCTGGTTGGAGGCGGCGGTGAAGGTGGCGCCCGAAAAGCCGGCGAAGGCGACGACGTTGGAGATGCCGTCGATGCCGCGGACGATCTCCGTCGCCTCCTGCATCACGGCGTCCGTGCGTTCGAGGGAGGCGCCGTCGGGCAGCTGCACGGCGACGATGGCATAGCCCTGGTCCATGACCGGGATGAAGCCGGTGGGCACGCGTTCGTTCATGACCCAGGCCCCGAAGAGGAGCCCGGCGAAGGCGGCGAGCGAGAGGCCGAGCATGGCCCAGGTGGAGACGAGGGCGCGCACGCCGGCGGCGTAGCCGGCGGAGAGCCGGTCGAAACCGGCGTTGAAGGCCCGCGCGACGCCCGCCAGGACCCCCGGCGCGCCGCCGCCGCGCCCCAGCAGGATCGCCGCCAGCGCCGGCGAGAGCGAGAGCGAGTTGATCGACGAGATCACCGTCGCCACGGAGATGGTCACCGCGAACTGTTCGTAGAAGCGCCCGGTGATGCCGCCGATGGCGAGCGTGGGCGCGAAGACGCCCAGCAGCACCAGCGTGGTGCCGATGACGGCGGTGGAGACCTCGTCCATGGTCACGCGCGCCGCCTCCGGGCCCGGCAGGCCCTCGGCGATCTTCCGCTCCACGTTCTCCACCACCACGATGGCGTCGTCGACGACGATGCCGATGGCGAGGATCAGGCCGAAGAGGGTCAGCAGGTTCAGGGTGTAGCCCAGCGCCAGCATCACCGCGAAGGTCCCGACGAGGGAGACGGGTATGGCCGCCAGCGGGATGATCGCGGTGCGCCAGTTCTGCAGGAAGACGAGGATGACGATGGTGACGAGCAGCACCGCCTCGAAGATGGTCTGGTAGACCGCGTCCACGCTGGCCTGGATGAATTCGGTGGGGTCGTAGATGATGCGCGCCTCGAGCCCGTCCGGGAAGTCGTCGGAGAGGGAGGCGACGAGGGCCTTGATCTCCTCCGCCGTTTCGAGGGCGTTTGAGCCGGGGCGCTGGTAGACGCCCATGCCGATGGCGGTCTGATTGTCCAGGTAGGAGTTGTTGGTGTAGCTGCGGGCGCCGATCTCGGTCCGCGCGACCTCGCGCAGGCGGACGATGCGGCCGTCCTCGGTGGCGCGGATGATGACGCGGCCGAACTCCCGCGGGGTTTCGAGGCGGCCCTGCATGGTGACCGTGACCTCGAAATCGGCGCCGACGTCGTTGGGCGGGGCGCCGAGGGCGCCGCCGGAGACCTGGACGTTCTGCTCCCTCAGCGCGGCGACCACGTCGCCGGCGGAGAGGCCGAGGGCGGCGAGCTTGTCGGGATCCAGCCAGACGCGGGCGGAGAATTCGCGTTCGCCGAAGATCTGCACGTCGCCGACGCCGTCGAGGCGCACCAGCGCGTCGCGCACGCGCGAGCGGGCGTAGTTGGAGACGTAGAGATCGTCGAACGCGCCGCCCGGGGACAGCATGTGCACGACCATCATCAGGTCCGGCGAGCTTTTCTTGGTGGTCACGCCGAGGCGCGCGACCTCTTCGGGCAGGCGCGGCTCCGCGATGGCGACGCGGTTCTGCACCAGGACGTTGGCGACGTCGAGATCGGTGCCGAGCTCGAAGGTCACGGTCAGCGCCATGGAGCCGTCGGAGGAGGAGTAGGAGCGCATGTAGATCATGCCCTCCACCCCGTTGATCTCCTGCTCCAGCGGCGTGGCGACGGTGCGGGAGACGGTTTCGGCGTCGGCGCCGGGATAGGCGGCGGAGACGACGATGGAGGGGGGCGCGATCTCCGGATACTGCTCCACAGGGAGCTGGGTGTAGGCGAGGGCCCCGACCAGGGTCAGGACGATGGAGATCACCGCGGCGAAGACGGGGTGGTCGACGAAGAAGCGGCCCATGCGCTCAGTCCTCCGCCACGGGCGGAAGCTCGATCCGCTCCGGCGAGACCTGGCCGCCGCGGGCGCGCAGGATGCCCTCCACGATCAGGGTTTCGGAGCCGTCGAGCCCGTCGCGCACCACGCGGTAGCCGTCGATGCGCGGGCCGGGGCGGATTTCGCGGCGGCTGACGGCGCCGGCGTCGTCCACGAGCAGCACCAGGCGGCGGTTCTGGTCGGCGACGATGGCCTCGTCGGGGATCAGCACGCCTTCATAGGGCAAGGAGCCGGGGACGTTGACCACGCCGAAGAGGCCGGGGACGAGGGCGCCGTCGTCGTTGGGCACCACGGCGCGCACGCGCATGGCGCCGGCGTCGGGATCGAGCTGGTTTTCGGAGAAGTCGAGGACGCCGTCGCGGGGCGGAATGCGCGGGTCCGAGAGGGTGACGCGCACCGGCCGGTCGCCGGCGCCCTGCTGCAGGTCCACGCCCATGACGCGCGCGTCGGTGGAGTAGGCGATGAAGTAGCGCTCATCGATGTCGAAGTAGAAGTGCATCGGATCAGTGGAGACGAGGGAGGTCAGCACCGTGGCGTCCTGCTGCACCAGGTTGCCCGGGGTGACCCGAGTGCGGTCGATGCGGCCGGAGATAGGGGCGCGGATCTCCGAGAATTCCAGGTTGATGCGGGCGTCTTCGAGCTGCGCGCGGGCTTGTTCGAGCCCGCCCTGGGCGCTCAGATGCGCCTCCCGCCGCTCGTCGACGGTGGATTGGGGGATGTTGCCGTTGAGGATCAGCTGTTCGGCCCGCTCGAGCTGTTCGAGGGTGAAGTCGAAGCTGGCCTGGGCGATGTCGATCTGCGCCTCGGCCTGGGTCAGGGCGTTGCGGAAGATGCGCTGATCGATGGTGTAGAGCAGATCGCCTTCGCTCACGAGCGCGCCGTCGGTGAAGTGCACCTCCTGCAGGTAGCCGGAGACGCGGGCGCGGATGTCCACCCGCTCGGCGGCCTCGAAGCGGCCGACGAACTCGTCGTCCTCCACGATCTCCTTGACGACGGGGGAGGCGACGGTGACCGGGGGCGGGCCCTGTTGGGCGAGGGCCTGGGGGGGCGGACCAAGCGCGGCGAGCAGGGCGAGGGGGGCGAGGCGGGCGGCGTCGAGCAAGGGGCGGGCTCCTGGCGCGGGTCCGGCGCGCCGACGGCGGAGGATGCCGCGCCGGCGGGGCCGGTAGGGTCGTCGCCAGGGTTCTATCGCGCCGCCGCGGCGCCGCAAACGCCTAGTCCGTTTCGCTCCGGGACGGTTGGCGGCCTTTGGCCGCCGCAGGCGGCCGTCCGAGCCGCCCGGCTCAGCCGCGCGGGCCTTGCGCCGGCTGAATGTCCGGGGCCGGGCCGCCGCCGCCGACTTCGAACTCGATGTCCGAGAGCTGACGGCCCTCGATTGCCGCTTCAAAGGCTGCGAGGCGCTTGTGGATGCTCATCAGCTCCACGATCGTGGTCCAGGAGTTCACCAGGAACTGGAAGCTGTCCTCCACGCGGCCATAGGCGCGCACCACCTGCTGGATGAAGCCGAGGGAGACGGTTCCGGCGATGATGGTCGGGCCGAGGGCGATGTAGGGGACGAGGACGCCGAACTGCAGGTAGCAGTAGCGCGCGACGTTGAAGTAGAGGTAGTTGAAATACAGGCGGAAATAGTTCTGCCGCACGTTGGCGAACAGCTCCGACAGCGTCGGCGGCGCGGCGCGGGCGGCGCTGTCTTCGCCGAGCACCAGCTCTTTGCGGTAGGCGGCCTCCACCCGCTGGTTGCGGAATTCGAGGCCGGGCAGCCTGACCCCCACCAGCGCCAGCAGGCCGGTGCCGAAAATCGACCAGCAGACGGCGACGAAGACCAGCGGCTGCGGAATGGCGCCGAGGAACGGGATCTCCGTCACCTGGCCGGACAGCCCCCAGAGGATCGGGAGGAAGGCCAAAAGCGTCATCACCGCCCGCACGATGCGCGAGCCCAGCGACTCCATGATCGCCGCGAACTTCATCGTGTCTTCCTGAATGCGCTGGGAGGCGCCCTCGATGTGCCGCACCTGGCCCCAAATCGAGGTGTAGTATTCGTTCATCGCCGTGCGCCAGCGGAATACGTAGTGCGAGGTGAAGAAGTCCGCGAGCACGGCCACGGTGATGTAGACCATGGCGATGCGCAGGAAGGTGAAGAGCTGGGCGTAGTAGTCCTCGGCCGGGACCGAGCCGGGCTCGCCGAGCGCCTGCTGAAGCAGGTCGTAGAAGCTGCCGAACCACTCGTTGATCATCACGTCGAGCTGCACCAGGAACCAGGTGACGAAGATGATCGCGGTGGTGCCGGCGACCGACCACAGCGCCCAGCGGTGCCGGCCCTTGACCAGCCAGAAGATCGCGAAGGCCCCGTAGCAGAGGCCGAGCCAGGAATAGAGCCAGACGTCCGACGTCTCGGTCGGCGCGCCCTCCTCCGCCGCCGGAAGCTGCGCGAAATCGACCACCACGAAGTACCAGGCCAGAACGCAGAACAGCGCCCAGATCGTGCCGGACAGCACGAAGGCGCGCGGATTGGGGAAAAAGGAATGGAACATCTCGTCTAGGTCTCCGGTCCCGCATCGGCGCGGGCGCGCTTGGCGAGCGCGATCAGCATGGGGCGCAGCTCCTCAGCGCGGGTCAATGCGCGGTCGAACCACAAACGGGCCGCTTCGTCGCCCAAGGTAAGGTCAAGGCCCTGCGCGTCGAGCCCCGAGAGGCGCCAGGCCCCTTCGCCGGCCCCGATCATGCGGGCGTAGAGGGCGACGGCGTCGGCGTGATCTTCGTTCATATGGGCCGTGGCGCCCTGCTCCATCGCCTCGAGCCCCTCGGGCTGCGGGGCGATCAGGTCGGCTTCGGTCAGCTCGTAGGCCTTGCCGAAGCCGCCGTTGAGCGAAGCGCGCTCGATGTCGACGCGCCAGAAGGCGAAGTCGCCGAAATCGGCGTAGAGCTCGGCCTTGGGATGGCGGGAGAGGAAGCGGCCGCGCAGGCGGGTCCGCAGGGCGCCGTCGGTCTTTTCCGCTCGGCCGATCAGGGTGATGCGGGAATGGGCGAGGGGGTCGCCGCGGCCTGGCTCGCCGAGCAGGAGGGAGCAGCGGGGGTCGGCCTCCAGCGCGCCGAAATGGGCGGAGAGCTGGGAGATCAGGAAGATCGGCGATCCGTCCAGATCGCAGGCCAGGGACACGCGGCTGGCCAGAGGCGCGCCGGTATCCGGCTCCAGCGCCGCCAGCGCGCCGTGGCGGGCGAGGCGCAGCAGGTCGCCGGCCTGGCGGCGCGCGGCGTCTTCCACAGGCCGCAGGACGTCTTTTTTCTCGGGCGCTTCGGGCATCGGGGTCTCCTTCGCCGCGAAGCATGTCTGAGCGCGGGCCCCGGATGTCAATCACGCGTCCGTGGGGTCGGCGGGCGCGCGCGCCGCGCGGTCGTCCGCCTGCGTCGCCGGGCGCCGCGGGCTGGCGGAGCGCTTGGCCGCCGCCGAGCCGGCTTCCGCGTCCGAAGCGCAGCCCGGGATCCAGGCCGAGCGCGCTTGGATCGGGTTCCGTCGCGCCGCCGCGTCCTCCTTCGCCTTCGTGGAGGCGATGGGACTGACCTGCACGATCAAGCTGGGGAAGGACCCGCTGGGTTCGAGCAAGGCGAAGATGCGGCCACGGCTGGAAAAAACCGATCTCGGCCGTCTCGCGCCCAGCCTGGCGAAGAGGCAGGTCGACGGCCGCGACATGGGCCTGACCGCCGAGGCGCGTCTGGCCCTGGCCGACGGCGCGCGCGGCGGACTTCGCCCCGCGGCGCAAGAACAGCGCAGGGAGGGGGTTCGGCCAGCCACGCGTCAGTTCATGAGTGAATTCGAAATTATGAGTATGATAATGATTTCATAGATTTGATCGGGCGTGCAAGCTTGCACGCCCTTGCTCGCCCCCGGTCTGGCGGCGGGCTCGCCGGCCCTCAGGCCGGCTCCACGACCGCCTCGGCGAGGTCATGGGCGGCGATCCAGCCGAAGGTCATCGCCGGGCCCAGCGTGATGCCGCCGCCCGGATAGGCCCCGCCCATGATGCTCGCCGCGTCGTTGCCGACCGCGTAGAGCCCCGGGATCGGCGGCCCGTCCCCGCCCTTGAGCACCCGCGCCCGCGCATCGGTCCTGAGCCCCGCGAAGGTGCCCAGGTCTCCCACCTCGACTTTCACCGCATAGAACGGCCCCTCCGTGACCGGGGCCACGCAGGGGTTGGGCTGGTGCGAGGCGTCGCCGAGGGAGCGGTTGTAGGAGGTCGTGCCGCGCCCATAGGCCGGGTCCTCGCCCTGCGTCGCCGGGCCGTTGTAAGCCTCCAGCGTCTTCGCGAAGGCGTCCGGGTCGAAGCCGGCCGCCCGCGCCAGCGCCTCGGGCGTGTCGCCCTTCTTGAGGTAGCCCGAGCGCAGCTCCGGCCCCAGGGGCAAGGGCGCGGCCTTGGCGTAGCCCAGCCCGTAGCGGCGGATCGTGCGATGATCGGCGATGAACCAGGCGCAGACCTCGCCGTCGTCGGGGCGGGCGTCGTAGGAGGCCCGCAGGCCCTGGATGAAGTCGTGATAGGAGTTCGCCTCGTTCACGAAGCGCTCGCCGAAGCGGTTGACCGCGATCACGCCGGGTTTGGAGCGGTCGACGAAGTGGGGGAAGACGCCGGTCGTCCCGTCCGGCCGCGGCACGCGGGAGACGGGGACCCAGGCGGCGGCGTTGGGCAGCTCGGCATGGGCCCGGCCGCCGACGGTCTCGCCCAGGTTCACCCCGTCGCCGGTGTTGCCCTCGGGTGCGGGAGAGAGGTGCTCGGCCCCGGTGGGGGCGTGGGGGAAGAGGTCGGCGCGGCGCTTGACGTCCTGCGGGAAGCCGCCGGCGGCCAGCACCACGCCGCGGGCGGCCCGGACCTCGCGGCGGCGGCCGTCGGTTTCGAGGACCGCGCCGACGACGCGGCCGTCCTCTTCGATCAGCTCCACGACGCCCGAGCGCTCCTGCAGCCGGACGCCCTTGTCGAGGGCGGAGCGCATGAGGCGGCCGGCGAGGGCGTTGCCGTTGGTCAGCCGCATGGCTCGCCCGTGCAGGGCCTTGTCCCGCCCGAAGCGAGCGAGGAGCCGGGCCACGACCGCGGCGGAGGTCAGGGAGCGGGTGGCATTGAAAAAATGCTTCAGCTCGTCGCCGGTGCCGATCATGAGGCCGAAGAGCGTGATTTCGCGCAGAGGCGGGCGCAGGCGGGCGATGTCCTTGCCGAGCGCGCGTCCGTCGAAGGGCGCGGCGACGATGGAGCGGCCGCCGTCCTTCCCGCCCTCGCTGTCCGGGTGGTAGTCGGCGAAGGTGGGGCCGAGCTGGAACTCCATCGCCGTGCGGGTGAAGAAGAACTCCACCATCTTCGGGCCGGCCTCCAGGAACGCGTCGACGCGGTCGGGGTCGTAGAAGTTGCCCGCCTCCGACTTGAGGTAGGCGCGGGCCTCCTCGGGGCTGTCGGGCATGCCGGCGGCTTGTTCGAGCGGGTTGCAGGGGATCCAGAGCCAGCCGCCGGAGCGGGCGGTCGTGCCGCCGAAGACCTCGGCTTTTTCGGCGACCAGCACGTCGAGGCCCAGATGCGCCGCCGTCACGGCGCAGGAGAGGCCGCCGGCGCCGGAGCCGACGACGAGGACGTCGCAGGTGTCGATGGCCGCTTCGGTCATAGGGTCAGATAGCCTCCGTCCACGGGCAGGACCGCGCCGGTCACGTAGGAGGACCAGGGCGAGACCAGAAAAAGGGTCGGGCCGACGAGCTCTTCCGGCTCTCCGATGCGGCCCATGGGGGTGTGGCGCAGGAAGCCGGCGAGCGCTTCGGGGTCCTCGCGGGTGTCGAGGGTCATGGGGGTGTTGATCACGCCGGGGGCGAGGGCGTTGACGCGGACGCCCTTGGGCGAGAGCTCCAGCGCCCAGGCGCGGGTCAGCTGCGCGATGGCGCCTTTGGTGGCGGCGTAGGCGGACACGTCGGGCGAGGCGCGGGTGGAGAGGATCGAGGCGAGGTTGACGACGCGGCCCTGGCCGGCGGTCAGGTCGTCGAGCGCCGCGAGCAGCATGTTGCGCGTCCCGTCGACGTTGATGCGGAAGCTGCGGTCCCAGGTTTTCGCGTAGTCGGGGTGGCCGACGGGCTCTCGATGGATGACGCCGGCGTTGTTGATGAGGATCGAGGCCGGGCCGTGGGCGTCTCGGGCCGCCTTGGCGAAGCGGGCGCAGGCGGCGACGTCGGAGACGTCGGCCTCGACGGCGAGGGCGGCCCCGCCCGCACTTCGGATCGCGCCCGCCGTGACTTCGGCGCCTTGGGCGTCGAGATCGCACAGGGCGACGGCGGCGCCGGCCGCGGCGAGGCCCTTGGCGATGGCCGCGCCGTTGCCCACCGCCGATCCGGTGACGAGCGCGGCCTCGCCTGAGAGAAGGTCTGGCGGGATGCGCATGGGCGGACCTTTCCTGTGGGGACCGGCGGAGCCAAGCATGGGCGCGGCGCCGGTTCAACCGGCGCGCCTCGGCTCGGGGGCGTCGAGCCCCGTCGCCTCGGGGCGTCGCGGGGCGACGCCCGGGCGCGTGGCGGGCGGCGCGCGCGGGCGTCAATCGGCGCCGAGGATGGCGTCGTCGGCGTCCATCGCGTCGAGCCAGGCGAGGACCGCGTCGGCGGCCTTCCTGGGGGCGGCGCAGGGCAGCGGGCCGCAGGCGGCCTCGTAGCGGGTCTGGGCGAAGGGGGGCCGTTCGGCGGCGAAGAGGGCGACGTTGCCCGGCTCGGCGATGCGGACCCGGGCGGGGTCTCGGGCGAGGAGGGCGGCGACGTCGGCGACGCGGGCGACCTCCGGCGGGCCGACATTGACCACGCCCGTCGCGTCGGAGGCGGCGAGGCGGAGCAGCGCCTCGGCGGCGTCCCCGGCCTCGATCAAGGGCAGGCGGGCGTCGAGGGGCAGGACGGCCTCGCGGCCTCGGCGCAGATGGGCGAGCGCCTGGTGGATCGGGGAGGTGGTGGCGCGCTCGCCCGTCCGATGCTCCCACCGGCCCCAGACGATGCCGAGGCGCGGGGCGCAGACGGGCACGCCGTGGACCTGGCCCAGGCGGAGCGCGGTCTGCTCCGCGGCGAGCTTGGTGATGGCGTAGAGGATGCGGGGGGTCGGGGCGGTGTCGGCCTCGTCTAGGAGGGCGGCTTCCGCGGGGCCTTTGCCGTAGACGGCGCCGGAGCTGAGGGCGAGGACGCGCGGGCGGCCGGCGGCGGCGGCGGCTTCGACGACGTTGGCGGTTCCGCCGACGTTGATCGCGGCGATGCGCGCGGCGTCGCCGGCGGCCTCTCGGGCCCCGTCGGCGGTGGCGGCGGCGGCATGCAGGACCAGGTCCGGACGCGCGGCGCAGAGCGCCTTTGCGACGGCCGCCCGGTCGGTCACGTCGAGGCGGATGTCGGAGGCCGGGGGCGGCAGGGCGGCGGCGGCCCAGGGCGGAGGGGGCGCGACGTCGGCGCAGTGGACCTCGGCGTCGTTGGCGGCCAGTTTGTCCCGCAGCGCCAGGCCCAGAAATCCTGACGCGCCTGTCAGAAACACGCGCATGGCCGGCCCCCTTGTTCCGGTCGGCCGCGCTCCTGCTGGAGAGCCTGCCGATGCTCGATGGATCCGGACTGTCCGCGCTCGAGGCGCGCGTGGCAAGCGAGCTGGCGCGCACGGCCTGGCCGGCGCAGCCTTGGGTGAAGGCGAAGGCGGGGCCCGACGGGCGGGAGATGCTGGATGCGCTGGTGGTCGGCTGCGGGCAGGGCGGGCTGACGATCCTGCATGCGCTGCGGCGCGCGGGGGTGACCCGGGCGCTGGGCGTGGATCGGGCGCCGCCGGCGGGACGGGGGCCGTGGAAGACCTATGGGCGGATGAAGACGCTGAGGTCTCCGAAGATCGTGACGGGGCCGGATCTGGATACGCCGTCGCTGACCTTTCAGTCCTGGTACGAGGCGCAGTTCGGGGAGGACGCCTGGGATCGGCTGGGGAAGATCCCCAAGGAGATGTGGGCCGACTATCTGGAGTGGTACGAGCGCGTTCTGGACCTGCCGGTCGAGGCGGGGACCGAGTGCACCGCGGTCCGGCCCTTCGCGGACCGGGTGGAGGTCGACCTGGTCGGTCCGGAGGGCGCGCGCACGGTTCTGGCGAGGCATGCGGTCCTGGCGACGGGGATCGAGACGCCGGGGCGGTGGTTGAGGCCCGAGGCGCTGGGCGTCTTGCCGGAGGACCGCGTGCACCAGGCCGCGGACGACATGGATTTCTCGGCCATGGCGGGGCGCGTGGTGGCGGTGCTGGGGGCCGGCGCTTCGGCCTTCGACAATGCGGCCGCGGCGCTGGAGGCGGGGGCTTCGGCGGTGCACGTCTTCTTTCGGCGCGATGAGATACAGAGGGTGCAGCCCTACAAGCATCTTAGCTACCAAGGGTTTCTGCGGCATGTCGGGGACCTGCCGGACGCTGTGCGCTGGCGGGCGATGCGGCATCTGCTGACGGTCCGCGAGGCGTTCCCGATCGAGACCTATGAGCGGGTGACGCGCCATGCGAACGCGCATCTGCATCCGGGGTCCGCTTGGCTTTCGGCGCGGGCCGACGGCGAAGGGCTCGAAATCGAGACGGCGAAGGGGCCGTTCCGCTGCGAGCACGCGATCCTGGCGGTGGGCTTCGACATCGACCTCGCCGCGCGGCCCGAGCTGTCGGCGTTCGAGGCGGGGGTGGCGCGTTGGGCGGACGCGTATCGGCCGCCGGAGGGGCAGGAGGACGCGCGTCTGGGCGCCTATCCCTATTTGGGACCGACCTTCGAGCTGACGGCGCGCGACGGCGGCGATGCGGCGGCTTTGGGGCGGGTGCGGGTGTTTTCCTTCGCCTCGACGATGAGCTTCGGGCCGTCGGGGTCGTCGCTGAACGCGCTGAAGCTGGCGGCGCCGCGGCTGGTCTCAGGCATCACGCGGGCGCTCTTCGAGGAGGATGCCGACGCTTATGTGGACGACCTGATCGCCTACGACGTGGCGGAGTTCTGAGGGGGGCGGTCGGGCCCTCGTCCGAGCTTCGCTCGAACGTCGGCCCCGCCCGCACTCCCCCTCGATGGCGGGGTGAGTTCCTCTCTACATTGCTTGGACCTGGCGCCCGGTCCGCCGGCGAAGCCGAGTCGTCCGCCGGGTCAAGGCTCGCGCAGCGCAGCGGAGCGACCCCGCCTCTTCGGCGGGGCTCGGCCTTGAGGCGGCGGGCGACTCGGCGCACGCTTGAAGCAGAGCCCCTGCGGCTCTTCCCCAGCAAAGGCGATCTTCCTCACCAGCCAAAACGACGCCTGCAGATCCTGGCGCCTCGCGCGAAGCGCGCGAGCCGATGGGGCTCGATGCCCCGGAGGCGAGACCCCCTCATACGGGACGGATCCAGACCTTCACGTCGTGGAACGCGGCGCCGCCGAAGGGCGCCACTGGGTCGGCGCCGGTCAGCGTGTTGATGCCCGCGCCGTCCTCGTGCGCGTCGTTCGGCCAGATGCCCTCGGCGATCACCACGCCGCGCTTTAGGCCGTCGAAGAGCTTTGCGCGCAGGCGGACCTCGCCGCGAGCGTTGCCGAGCCTCAGCGCGTCGCCGTCCGCGAGGCCGACCGCCGCCGCGTCGGCCTCGCCGATCAGCAGGTTGGGCGCGCCTTCGCGGTCGGACGAGCTGGTCTCGGTGAACGTGGAGTTGAGGAAGTGGCGCGCGGGGGACGTGGCGAGGCGGAAAGGGTGGTCGGCGTCGACGCCCTCCAAGACGTCCCAATGGTCCGGCAGCGACGGCATCGCCTCATGGGGGCCCATGGGGACGTCCTTGAACACGTTCGGCGCGGCGAACCAGTCCGGCTTGAAGCGGAACTTGCCGTCGGGCCAGGCGAAGCCGTCGAGATAGTGGGCCTCGCGGAAGCCGGGCTGCACGTCGCGCCAGCCGGCCTCGAGCTCTTCGATCGTGCCGTGGCCGCTGTCGCGCAAGGTGCGGTCGATCAGCTCGCGCGGGGTCATGGAAAACCCCTCGTGCGCGGCGCCGAGGCGTTCGGCGAGGGCGCAGATCACCTCGTGGTTGGAGCGGCATTTGCCCGGCGGGTCGATCAGCTTGCCGCCGAACATGACGTGCTGGTGGCCGCCGCCTTGGTAGACGTCGTCATGCTCCATGAACTGGGTCGCGGGCAGGACGATGTCGGCCATGGCCGCGGTTTCCGTCATGAATTGCTCGTGCACGGCGACGAAGAGGTCCTCGCGGGCGAAGCCTTGGCGCACGAGGGTCTGCTCGGGCGCGACGTTCATGGGGTTGGTGTTCTGGATCAACATGGCGGCGACGGGCGGGCCGTGGCGCAGAGCCTCCGCGTCTCCGGTCAGGATGCGGCCGATCTGGGATTGGTCGAGCATGCGGATGGAGGGGTCGCGGACGTCCGTCCCTTCGATCAGGGTCTTGTTCCAGCCGTAGATGTGGCCGTTGTTCATGAAGGCGCCGCCGCCTTCGTGCTGCCAGCAGCCTATGACCGTGGCGAGGGAAACGGCGGCGTGCATGTTGGTCACGCCGTTGCGCTGGCGCGAGAAGCCGTAGCCGAGGCGGAAATAGGTGCGCGGCGTCGTGCCGACCAGGCGGGCGAATTCCTCGATCTCCTCGACCGTCAGACCGGTGATCTCGGCGGCCCATTCGGGCGTGCGGGTCGCCAGATGCGCCTCCAGCTCCTCGGGCGCGTCGGCGTATTCGGCGAGGTAGTCGCGGTCGGCGAGGCCGTCGCGGAAGAGCACATGCATGGCCGCGCAGGCCAGAGCGCCGTCCGTGCCGGGGCGCAGCACCAGGCCCAGATCCGCCTTCTCGACCGTGGCGTTGCGGTAGATGTCGATGACGACGATCTTGGCCCCGCGGTTCTTGCGGGCCTTCATGGCGTGGTGCATCACGTTGACCTGGGTGTGCACCGCATTGGTGCCCCAGATCACCACGCAGTCCGACAGCGCCATCTCCCGCGGGTCGACGCCGGCGAGCTTGCCGGTGCCGGAGACGTAGCCGCCGAAGGCCATGTTGACGCAAATGGTTGAAAAGAAGCCCGAATACTTCTTGGCATGCCGCAGCCGGTTGATGCCGTCGCGCATCACGAAGCCCATGGTGCCGGCGTAGAAATAGGGCCAGACGGCTTCGGAGCCGTGGGTCGCCTCCGCCTCCTGGAACTTGGCGGCGATCTCGTCGAGGGCCTCGTCCCAGCCGATCCGCTCCCACCGGCCGGAACCTTTAGGACCCGTGCGGCGCAGGGGATGGGTCAGGCGGTCGGGATGGTGGATGCGCTCAGCGTAGCGCGCCACTTTCGCGCAGATCACGCCGTCGGTGTAGGTCTGGTCCTTGGCGCCGCGCACGCGGCCGATGCGCGAGCCGTCGAGCACGTCCACGTCCAGCGCGCAGGCCGACGGACAGTCGTGAGGGCAGACGGAGGGACGGCGTTCGATCTTCGGCTGAGCGTTCATGGCGGGCTCCCTGGCTGGCGGGCGCAGAGTGCCCCGGCGGCGCCCGCTTGGCAAAGCCTCAGTCGAAGACCGCGTCGATCGCCACGGGGTCCGTCAGGTCGAGCGTGGCGAGGGTGAAGCCCTCGAAGATCAGGCGCGAGCGGGCGTCGAAGGCCACTTCGAGCCCGTCGGGGCCGTCGCGGGCCAGGGCGGCGATGTCGGGCGCCTGCGCGAAGCCGAGCAGGCGCACCACGTCCTGGGACGGGGCGAAGTCCACGATGCGGTCGACCTGGGAGTCGGGGCGGTAGACGAAGACGTCCCGGCCGGCGTCGCCGCGCAGGCCGTCGTCGCCCTGCAGGCCGACGAGCGTGTCGTCTCCGGCGCCGCCGACGAGCGAATCGTCGCCTTCGAGGCCGTTGAGCCGGTCGGCGCCGCCTTCGCCGCGCAGGGTGTTCTTGGCGTCGTCGCCGACGATGCGGTCGGCGCCTTGCGAGCCGATGACGTCCTCGACGGCGAAGATGCTGTCGCCCTCGGCCTCTCCTCCGCTCGCCGCGCCGCCCTTGGCCTTGAGCCGCACGGCGACGCCCTGCTTGCCGCCGGAATAGTCGACGGCGTCCTGGTTCTCGCCGCCCCAGAGCCTGTCGCCGCCGGAGCCGCCGTCGAGCGTGTCGTCGCCACGGCCGCCGATCAGGAGGTCGTCGCGGGAGCCGCCGAAGAGCTTGTCGTCGTCCAGCGCGCCCTCGATCCGATCCTCGCCGGCGCCGCCGAAGATCCGGTCGTCGCCCGCGGCGCCGCGGAACGTGTCGTCGCCGCCGCCGCCGCGCATGAGGTCGTTGCCGCCGTTGCCGTCGAGCGTGTCGGCCTTGCCGCCGCCCGAAAGGGTGTCGGCCTCGTCGCCGCCGCGCAGCTTGTCCCGGCCGGCGCCGCCGAAGAGCTCGTCGACGCCGCCGCCGCCTTCCAGCAGGTCGTCGCCGGCGCCGCCGATGACCCGATCCTCGCCCAGGCCGCCGAAGACGTGGTCGGTGAAGCCGTCGCCGCGCAGCGTGTCGGCTCCGGCGCCGCCGAGGATGCGGTCGAAGCCGGCGCCGCCGTAGATGACGTCGTCGCCCTCGCCGTCGCCGTCGTTGCGGAAGAGGCGGGACCCGAGCCCGTCCTTATCGAAGCGGCCGTCGCCGAAGAGCACGTCGCGCTCGCCGCCGCCGCCCCAGATCGTGTCGTCGCCGTCGAGGCCGAGGAGCAGGTTGCTTTCGCCGTCGCCGGTCAGCTTGTCGTCATGGAGGCTGCCGAGCGCGTTCTCGATGCCCGAGAGCCGGTCGCCGGCCGCGTCGGCGCGGGCGCCTCGGCCTCGGGCGAGATTGACCGTCACGCCGCCGTCGCTTTCCGCGTAGATGACGACGTCGAGGTCCTTGCCGCCGTCGTAGACGTCGGCGCCGGGCCCGCCCATGAAGAGGTCCTTGCCGCCGTTCAGGATCGCGGTGTCGTCGCCCTCGCCCAGGTCGACGAACTCGCCGACGTTGCGTCCCGTGACGGTCTGCGCGCCGGCGCCGGCGACGATCTCTTCGATGCGCGCGAGGGTGGTGCCGTCGAAGCCGCCGCCCTCGATCTCTCTCTGGCGCAGGTCGATCCGCGCGGCGCCGGCGGCGTCGCCGAGATCCGCCACGTCCTGCCCGCCGCCGCCGTCGGCCTCGTAGGTCACGCCCTCGGTCAGCGTGAGGGCGTCGTCGCCTGGGCCGCCCTTCCAAGCCGTCGGTCCCGCGCCTTCGACGCTTTCGAAGTTGCGGACCACCATCACGTAGGTTTCGCCGCCCGTGGTCCAGGACACGGTCTCGGCCGCCAGATCGACGGCGAAGCCGTCGAAGCGGAAGGTCAGCGCGTCGAACCCCTCGCCGCCGTCGAGCGTCGTGCCGTTGAAGTCGAGATAGCCGCCGTCGAAATGGACCTGGTCGGCGCCGCCGCCGGCGTTCAGCTCCATCATGCCGCCCAGAACCGTGACCTCGTCGTCGTCGGAACCGGCGTCGATCAGCTGTTTTTCCGGACCCAGATCGGAGAGGACGAAGACCGAATAGCCCGCCTGGATCGTGTCCTCGCCGGCGCCGGCCCAGATGGTGTCGTCGCCGCGATAGGTGGAGATCGCGTCGTCGTCGGCGCCGCCCCAGACGGTGTCGGCCTCCTGGCTGCCTTCGATGCGGTCGTCGCCCTCGCCGCCGTAGAACTCGCCGCCGTCGAGCGAGGCCTTGAGGTGGTCGTTCCCGCCGCGCCCCTCCAGCCGATCGCGGCCGCTGACGCCGCCGTTGAGGCTGTTGTCGAGGCCGTTGCCGTAGACCGTGTCGTCGTGGAAGGTCATGCCGAAGACGTTCTCGATGGCGTCGAACACGTCCCCTTCGGCGTCGCCGCCCGAGGACGCGCCGCCGTTCATGTCGACGGTCATCCCTTCGGAGGCGTCGTCCGCCCCGACCCAGACCGTGTCGATCCCGTCGCCGCCGCGATAGGTGTCGGCCCCGAGGCCGCCGTAGAAGAGATCGTCCATCGACGTGCCGAACATCAGGTCGTCGCCGTCGCCGCCATAGAGCGACTCGGCCTCGCCCCCGCCCGCGTCGATCACGTCGTTTCCGTCGCCGCCGAAGAGGCCGTCCTTCCGGTCCGAGCCGATCAGCGTGTCGTCGTCGTTTCCGCCGTAGAGGCTCGCGCCCTCGGCGCCCGACGCGTCGAGATGATCGTCGCCGTCGCCGCCGTAGACCGCTTGGCCCGTGCCTGTGACGCTGATCTCATCGTCGCCGCCGTTTCCGCCCACGGAGATCAGAACGTCCGAGCCGATGATCACGTCGTCGTAGGGCGAGGCCTGCACGCGTTCGATGGAGTCGAGGACGTCGCCCTCGGCGTCGCCTCCCGAGCCCGCGCCGGTGTCGAAGTTCAGGGTGACGCCGACCTGTTCGTCGACGGTGGTGTAGTTGACGACGTCGTTCCCCTCGCCGCCGTAGAGCTCGTCGGCCCCGGACCAGCCGCGCAGCCAATCGTCGTCAGGCCCGCCATAGAGCACGTCGTCGCCGCTGTGGCCGGAGACGTCGTCGTTCCCTTCGAGGGCGAAGTAGACCAACGGCTCTTCATCGAAATGAAAGTAGCGGTTGCGGAACTCCGATCCCGTCAGCGTCGTCGCCATAACGCCCTCCCCCGGCGCGGATCGTTTCCCAGGACGACCTCGCGGCTCATTCAGCTTAACGCCATATGAGCGGCCGCGTCCAATGGCGCGGCGGGCTCGGTTGCCTCCGCCGCCTCTTCGGGGGCAGTCTGCGCGCGGCAGACCGGTCGCCGCGCAGCGGCCGGCGCCGTTCAAGGGGAGGACCGACCATGGGCGCGCAGGCCCCGCATCCTTTCGATCTTTCCGGCCGCGTGGCGGTCGTCACCGGCGGGGCCGGCGGCCTCGGCTTCGGCATGGCCGAGACGCTGGCGCGCTGCGGCTGCGCGGTGTCGCTCTGGGCCCGACGGGAGGAGATGCTGGAGGCGGCGCGGGAGGCGCTCGCGCCCCATGGCGCGGCGGTGCATGTCAGGCGGACGGACGTGAGCGATCCGGCGGACGTGGACGCGGCCATGACCGAGACGCTGGAGGCGCTGGGCCGCGTCGACGGGATGTTCGCCAATGCCGGCGTGGGCGGCGGCGTGAAGCCTTTCGCGGATCGCACGCTGGAGGAGTGGCGGGCGCTGCTGGCCACCAACCTCGAGGGCGTGGTGCTGTGCCTGCAGGCGGCGGTGCGGCACATGCAGGCGCGGGCCAAGGCGGGGGACGCGTTCGGGCGGCTGGTCGCGACCTCTTCCGTCGCCTCCATCGACGGAGCGGCCTTCAACGAGCATTACGGGGCCTCCAAGGGCGCGCTGAACTCGCTGGTGCGGGCGCTGGCGGTGGAGCAGGCGCGGCACGGGATCACCGCCAACGCCATCCTGCCCGGCTATGCCGAGAGCGAGATGACCGCAGGCATGTTCGACAACGACAAGTTCATGGCGGCGGTGCCCAAGCGCATCCCGGCCCGGCGCTTCGGCAAGCCGTCGGACTACGGCGGGATCGCCGCCTATCTGATGAGCGATCTGAGCGGCTATCACACCGGCGACACGTTCGTGATCGACGGCGGCTACACCATTTTCTGAGGAGCGCGGGATGTTCAGAGACGACCTTTTCGCCGGCAAGCGTATCCTGATCACCGGCGGCGGCACGGGGCTGGGGCGCGCCATGGGGGAGCGTCTGGCGGCGCTGGGCGCGGATCTGGTGATCTGCGGGCGGCGCGAGGGGGTGCTGAAGGAGACCGCGGCGGCCATCGAGGGCGAGACCGGGCGGAAGGTGGATCGCTACGGCGTCGACATCCGGTCCTCCCAGGCGGTGGACGAGATGGTGGAGGACGTCTTCGCGACGGGCGGGCTGACCTGGCTGATCAACAATGCCGCCGGGAACTTCATCTCCCGGACGGAGGATCTGAGCCCCAAGGGCTTCGACGCGGTCGCCAACATCGTCATGCATGGGACGTTCTACGTGACCCATGCGGTGGGGCGGCGGTGGATCGCGCGGGAGGAGCCGGGCTCGGTGGTCTCGATCACCGTGACCTGGCTGCGGAACGGGGGGCCGTTCGTGGTGCCCTCCACCATGTCCAAGAGCGCGATCCATGGGATGACGATGAGCCTGGCGGCCGAGTGGGGGCGGTATGGGATCCGGCTGAACACGATCGCGCCCGGAGAAATCCCGACGGAGGGGATGAGCAAGCGGCTCAATCCGGGGGAGGAGCCGGGGGCGCGGACCGCGCGGCGCAACCCGATGGGGCGGGTGGGGACCTTCGAGGAGCTGCAGAACCTGGCCTGTTTCCTGCTGTCGGACGGCTGCGGCTGGCTGACGGGGGAGACCATCGCCATGGACGGGGCGAACGCGCTCGCCACCGGGGGCGGCTTCTATGAGCTGCGCGAGTGGGGCGACGCGGAATGGCAGGCGGCCCGGGAGGCGATCCGCGGGCAGAACGCCAAGGACCGGGCGAAGCGTTGATCGAGGGCGCCGGGGCGGCGCGGCGACAGGCCGAAGGCCCGGCCGCGCCGCCCCTGCCCAACGGGAGATGAGGGGCCGAAGGCCGCGAAATCGACGGGCGGGAGAGCGCGCGGAGAGGGCGTACTGAGGTGCTCAAGCTTGAGCAGGCTCTAACGCATTGAAATCAAAGAGCGTAAATAAGGCGGAAATGCGGCGCTCTGCTCAGGCGCCTCAGGCCGCCGGCTGCTGCTGGGTGATGCAATGGATGCCGCCGCCGCCGAAGGCGATGGAGGAGACGTCGACCTGGACGACGTCTCGGCCGGGGAAAGTCTCGGCGATGATCTCTCGGGCGGCGTCGTCTTCGGGGAGGCCGAAGCGGGGGGCCACCACTCCGCCGTTAGCAACGTAAAAGTTCACGTAGGAGGCGCAGTAGCCCCAGTCGCCCGAGCCGGCGCGGGAGAGGGGCGGGGCGCCGGGCAGGATCGTGATCTCGAGGGGCCGGCCGGCGGCGTCCCTCGCGGCCTTCAGCGCGGCGAGGTTGGCGTCGTTGGCGGGGCGGCCGGGGGCCTCCGGATGCGCCTGCTCGAACAGGATTTTTCCGGGAGCGGTGAAGCAGGCGAGGCCGTCGATGTGGCCGTCTGTGCCGAACTCTTCGGCGTCTCCGGGCAGCCAGAGGACCTTTTCGGCGCCGAGGGCGCGGGCGAATTCGGCCTCGGCATGGGCCTTCGTCAGGCCGGGGTTGCGGTTGGGGTTGAGGACGACCGACTCCGTGGTCAGGAGCGTGCCCTCGCCGTCCACGTGCAGGGCGCCGCCCTCCATGGCGAGGGCGGAGGTGACGGCGGGGATGTCCTCGGCCGCCAGCAGGGCGCGGGCGAGGGCGGCGTCCTTGGCGAAGGCGGGCGCGGCGCCGCCCCAGCCGTTGAAGCGCCAGCAGACGCCCTCGAGCCCGTCCGGTCCGCGCACGAAGCTGGGGCCGCTGTCGCGCATCCAGGCGTCGTCGACGGGGAGTTCCAGAAGCTCGACCTCGCCTGGCAGGAGCCGGCGGGCGCGGGCGGCGGAGGCGGGATCGGCGACCATGCGCACAGGCTCGAAGCTGGCGATGGCGGCGGCGACGGCGATGTAGTCCGCCTCCGCCGCCTCCAGCCGGTCCTGCCAGACCGCGCCGTCCGGCCAGATCATCCAGGTCCGCGCATGGGGCTCCCATTCGGCGGGCATGCGGCGGGTCATGACGGGCTCATGGGCGGGCGCTCCGGCGGCTCCGAGGGGCGCGGCGACGCTTGCATCCCCTCGCGCGCGTGTCACCTTGCCCGGCGAGGAAACGCCGCGAAAGAAGAAGGAGGGCCGCCGATGCCCCGCCACCCCGTGGAGACCGAGGTCGCCGGCTCGGTCTGGAAGCTGCCCGTCGCCGAGGGCGAGACCGTGCGCGAGGGCGACGTGGTCGCCATCCTCGAATGCATGAAGATGGAGATCCCGGTGAAGTCGCCGAAGGCCGGCACGCTGTCGATCGCGACCGAGGAGGGCGCCTCGGTCGAGGAAGGCGACGTGATCGCGCACGTGGAGGCCTGAGCGTGGCCGAGGATGCGAGCGGAGAAGAGGACGCGGGCTGGGCGCCGGAGATCAAGGAGCTGCGCCGCCGTCAGGAGTTGGCGCGGCGCATGGGCGGGCCGGAGAAGCTGAAGCGGCAGGCCGACGCCGGACGGCTGAACCTGCGCGAGAGGATCGCCCGGCTGCTGGACGACGGCAGCTTCGACGAGATCGGCGGGCTGGCGGGGCGGCCGACCTACGATGAGACCGGCGAATTGGTCGACTTTCTGCCGGCCAACCTGATCTTCGGGCGAGGGCGCATCGACGGGCGGCCGGTGGCCGTGGCGGGGGACGATTTCACGGTCAGGGGCGGCGCGGCCGACGCCTCGATCTGGGCCAAGAACATCCAGGCCGAGACCATGGCGAACCAGCTGCGCCTGCCCATGATCCGGTTGATCGAGGGGACGGGGGGCGGCGGCTCCGTCCGGACCATCGAGACCACGGGCTACACCTATGTCCCGGCGAACCCCGCCTGGGACCAGGTGGTGGAGAACCTGGAGACGGTGCCGGTGGTGGCCCTGGGGCTCGGCCCCGTGGCGGGGCTGGGCGCGGCGCGGATGGCGGCCTCTCACTATTCGGTGCTGGTGGAGGGGCTGAGCCAGATGTTCGTCGCCGGCCCGCCGGTGGTGAAACGGATCGGGCAGGACCTGGACAAGGAAGGGCTGGGCGGCGCGAAGATCCATGCGCGGAACGGCGCGGTGGATGCGGTGGCCGAGAGCGAGGAGCACGCGTTCGAGCTGGCGCGGCGGTTCCTGTCCTATCTTCCTGCGTCGGTGGACGAGCTGGCGGAGCGGGCGCCTTGCGACGACCCAGCGGATCGGGCCGAGGACCGGTTGATCCGGGCGATCCCCAAGGATCGGCGGCAGGTCTATGAGATCCGGCCGATCCTCGACGACGTGTTCGACCGCGGGTCCTTCTTCGAGATCGGCAAGGCTTGGGGGAAGTCGCTGGTGACCGGCTTCGCGCGGCTCTCGGGCTGGCCGGTGGCGGTGATCGCCTCGGACCCGTTCCACTATGGCGGCGCGGTGACCGCGGATGCGGCGCGCAAGCTGGAACGGCATGCGGACCTTGCGCAGACGTTTCACCTGCCCGTGGTGTTCCTGGCGGACATTCCGGGGTTCTTGGTGGGGCTGCAGGCGGAGAAATCGGGTGTGATCCGCCATGGGGTGAGGGCGCTGTCGGCGCTCTACCAGTCGGACGTGCCGTGGTGCTCGGTGATCCTGCGCAAGGCCTTCGGCGTGGCCGGGGGGGCGCAGGTGCGCCACTCGGGCTATCGATGGCGCTATGCTTGGCCGTCCGGGGACTGGGGGTCGCTGCCGCTGGAAGGGGGCGTGGAGGCGGCCTGGAAAGCGGATTTGGAGGCTGCGGAGGATCCCGAGGCGCTGCGGGCGGAGATCGAGGCGCGGCTGGATCGGCTGCGCTCGCCGTTCCGGTCGGCCGAGGCGTTCTCGATCGAGGACGTGATCGATCCGCGGGAGACGCGGGCGCGGCTCTGCGCCTTTGCGGAGGCCGCGGCGCGGCTGCGGCGGCCGGGGCGCAGCCGGCATGGGCTGAGGCCCTAGCCCTCCCGCTCTTCGAAGGCGCCGACGTCGCGGCGGGAGACGGCGACGGCCTTGGCGACGGCCCAGGCCTTGGCGCCGGGGGAGAGATTCAGCGCGGCGAGGGAGCGGCGGGTGACGCGGGCGCGGATGCGGTCGGCCCCGCAGCGCAGGGCGACCTCGGCCAGGGCCGGGTCGCCTTGGGCGGGAGAGATGTCCTCGACGACGCCTTCGAGGATGTTGAGGGCGGAGAGGTGCTCGGGGCGTTGGGTCGCGAGGGTCACGTCGCGGGCGCGGATGCGCAGGCGCAGGGAGGCGCCCGGGGGCGCGTCGATGCGCGGGACCCAGAGGGGACCGGCGGAGACGGCGATCTCCGTCAGGCCGTCGGCGTCGTGGCGGGTGACGGTGGCGGGCAGGATCGCGCCGGCCTGCTGGCGGCCCATGATGGGGAAGGCGGCGACGTCCGAAAGAACCTCGGCCGCGGGGCCTGAGGCGGCGACGCGGCCGCCCGAGAGAGCGACGACGGTGGTGGCGAGGCGGGCGATCTCGGGCAGCGAGTGGGAGACGTAGAGGATGGGGAGGCGGGCCTCGTCCCGCAGGCGCTCGATGTAGGGCAGGATCTCGGCCTTGCGGGCCTCGTCGAGGCTGGCGAGGGGCTCGTCCATCAGCAGGAGGCGCGGGGCGGAGAGGAGGGCGCGGCCGAGGGCGACGCGCTGGGCCTCTCCGCCCGAGAGGGCGCGGGGGCGGCGGGCGAGGAGAGGGGCGAGGCCGAGGAGGTCGGCGATGTCGTCGAAGCGGGAGGGGGGTTGGGGCGGCGCGCCTGTCGATGTCGCGCCGCGAGGCGCGAAGCGGGCGCCGAAGCGGAGGTTCGCGGCGACGGAGAGATGGGGGAAGAGGCGGGCCTCCTGGAACACCAGGCCGAGGCGGCGGCGGTGAGGGGGGAGGCGGAAGGGGGTGTCCTCGAGCGTTTCGCCGTCGAGGGTGATGCGGGCGCGGTCCGCCTGGATGAGGCCGGCCACAGCCTTGACGATCGAGGTTTTTCCGGCGCCCGAGCGGCCGAAGAGGGCGGTGACGCCGGGAGGGGCCTCGAACGCCGCGTCGAGGTCGAAGGCGCCGAGGCGGGCGCGGAGGTCGACGGAGAGGGTCATGGGGCGGCGGCCGGCATACCCGGTCGGATGTCGGGCATTCCCTTGGGTATGTCGTGGGATCGCAGGGGGTTGCGGGGGCCTCGCGGGGTCATGAGGCGATCCGGCGAGCGGCGGCGCGGGCCAGCGACTCCGACGCGACGAGGGCGGCGAGGGCGACGCAGAGGGAGAGGGCGGCGAGGCGCAGGGCGGCCGGTTCGCCTCCCGGCGTTTGCAAGAGGGCGTAGATCGCGGCGGGGACGGTGCGGGTTTCGCCGGGGATGGAGGCGACGAAGGCGATGGTGGCGCCGAACTCGCCCATGGCCTTGGCGAAAGCGAGGACGGCGCCGGCGAGGATGCCCGGCGCCATCAGGGGCAGCGTGACCAGAACGAAGCGGGCGAGGGGCGGGGCGCCGAGGGTGGCGGCGGCCTCTTCGAGGCGGGGGTCGGCGGCTTCGAGGCTCAGACGCATGGCGCGGACCATGAGGGGGAAGGCCATCACGGCGGCGGCGAGGGCGGCGCCGGTCCAGCGGAAGGCGACGGTGAGGCCGAAGGTGTTTTCCAGGAATGCGCCGGCCGGTCCGTTGCGGCCGAAGGCGAGGAGCAAGAGAAAACCGGTGACGACGGGGGGCAGGATCAGAGGCGCCTGGATCAACCCGTCGAGCAGGGCGCGGCCCCAGAAGCGGCCGCGGGCGAGGGCGTGCGCGGCGGCGATGCCGAAAGGGAGGGAGACGAGCGTCGCCCAGAAGGCCACCTTGAGCGAGAGGAGCAGCGCCTCCTTCTCGGCGGGGCCGAGCCAGTCGGGGAGCCAGGCGGTCATCGCGTCCGGCGGCCGCCCTGTCGCCTTGGAGGCGGCAAGGGACTGGACCGCCTCGTCCTGGCCCCCTGGACGCGGGCGATCCGGAAGCCGGCCGGGCGCGAGGCGCCCTCCTGCGCCACGTTCGCCACGGAGCGACCGGCGCCGAGGCGGCGCGAGGGGGGTCGGTCCCCCCGAGCGGCGCAGCGCCGGAGGCGGGCGAGATGCGCGACGACGGACGCGACGGTCATGGCGGCGCGAAGCCGAAGCGCTGGAACACGGCTCGGCCCTCGGGGCCGGCGAGCCAGGCGAGCCAGCTGCGCGCGGCAGGTCCGTCGTTCTCGGCGATGAGGGCGGCCGGGTAGCGGATGGGGGCGTGCGCGTCGGCGAGCACGGTCGCGACGACGGCGACGCGGGACTCGGCGGCGGCGTCGGTGGCGTAGACCAGCGCCAGCGGGACCTCGCGCCGGGCGGCGAGGGCGAGGGCGGCGCGCACGTCGTCGGTTTCGACGAGGCGAAGGGCGGCCTGGGGCCAGAGGTCGAGGTTCTTCAACGCTTCGCGGGCGTAGATCCCGGCGGGGACGGCCTCGGTCAGGGCGAGGGCCAGGCGGCCGTCGCCGAGGCGCTCGGCCAGGGGGAAGCCGGGGCCGAGGGGGACGCCGTCGCCGGGCCTGGGATCGGCGGAGACCAGGACGAGGGCGTTGGCGGCGAGGTCCTTGCGGGTGCCTTCGGCGAGGAGGTCTTCGGCCCCCAAAGAGTCCATCCAGGCGGCGTTGGCGGAGATGTAGAGGTCGGCGGGCGCCCCGGCCTCGATCTGGCGGGCCAGGGCGGAGGAGCCGGCGAGGACCAGGCGGGCGGGCGCGCCGCGGGCCTTCACCGCGGCCTCCAGCACGTCGGCGAGGGAGGCGGCGGCGAAGATCGTGACCGGCGCCTCGGCGCGCGGCGGGGCGGGGAGCAGCGTGAGGGCGAGGGCGGCGAGGAGGGCGCGCATCGCGGATGTATCGCCCGGGCGTGGCCGGGGGCGCAACGGGGCGCGGCGGTCAGGGCGCGCCTTCGGCTTCGAACCGGGCGCGCCAGCGGGCGGTCTCGGCGTCGGCGAGACGGGCGGTCGGGGGCTCGACGGCCTCCGCGAGGGCGGGGTCGAGGTCCAGGAAGCGGAGGGTTTCGGCGAGGACGGCGCGGGGGTCCTCCGCCAGGTCGGCGTAGTCGAGGCGCAGGGGGGCGATGTCTTCGGCGGCGAACCAAGCGTTCCAGGCGGCGTCTAGCGCCTCGGCTTGCGCCATGGCGGCGGCGATGGCGGCGCGGTCGTAGCGCGGCGGGGCCGGAGGGGCCAGGCGTTCGAGCTCGGACCCGTTGGCGCGGCGATGCCAGAGGCCGGTCTGCTCGGCGCGGACGCGCGAAAGAGCCTGGCCGAGACGGTCCGGGCGGGAGAGATGGATGAAGCGGGCGGGGCCGAAGGCCGCCGCGAGGCGCGCGCGGTCGTCGGCGGCGTCCGGGTGAAGAGCGGCGAGGCGAGCGATGAGGTGAGGGAAGCTGCCGCTTTGCAGGCGCAGGGCGAAGGGGGCGGCGAGGTCCTGGCCGCGGCCGCGGCCGCGGGAGAGGGCGGCGGCGAGGACGGCGCGAGCGGCGTCCTCCTCAGCGTCGAAGGCGTCCGGGTCGAGGTCGTAGGCGGCGAGCCAGCCCTCCAGCGCCGGGGCGTGGAGGTGGGAGCCGGGGCGCCCGGCGACGCCGGTGGCGGCGAGCATGCAGCATAAGAGCGTGCTGCCGCTGCGCGGGGCGGTGCAGAGGATATAGGCGCGCGAGCGCGTCGCGGCGGGCATGGGCGGCGCGGTCAGGATTTTCGGTCCGGGCCGTCGATGACCTGGTCCAGGTCGAGGGTGCCGCGCTCGCCCAGGTCGTCGAAGTGGGTCCGCAGGAAGGCGTCCGCGGCGTCGCGGCCGATATCGCGCAGGAACGTGAGGAACTCCCATTCGGCGTTGAGCTTCGACGACGCGCCGAGGGGGCGCATCTTCTTGCGCGCTTCGATCATGTGCAGGCGCAGGCGGCGGTAGCCGGGCAGGGCGCCCTCGGCGGCCTTGCGCTCAACGAACCGTATGACGCGCAGCTCGTGCAGGAGGGCGGAGTTGAAGGTGATCTCGTTGATCCGGTCGGCGATGGCGCGCGCGCCCTTGGGGGCGCCGCGGCGCACGATGGGGTTGATCTGCACGATCACGATGTCTTCGGAGGGGCTGTGGTCCACGAAGGGGAAGAGCACCGGGTTGCCCATGAAGCCGCCGTCCCAATAGGGCGTGCCGTCGATCTCCACCGCCTTGTGCATCTGCGGCAGGCAGGCGGAGGCCATGACCGCGTCCAGCGTGATCTCCTCGCGCCCGAAGACGCGGACATGGCCGGTCTCCACGTTGGTGGCGGAGATGAAGATCGGCATGTCGGCGCAGTCGCGGACCTTGGCGAAGTCGACATAGGCGCCGACGAGATCGCGCAGCGGATCGAAGGCCAGGGGGTTGAGGTCGTAGGGGGAGGCGACGCGGCTGAGCATGTCGAGCGCCAGGTAGGCGGGCGAGCCGTCGAGGGACCAGCGGCCGGCCGCCTTGTCCCAGGGCGTGCGCTGGTAGGGGGAGAAACGGGCGGCGTCGGAGACCTTCTTCCAGAAGCCTTCGAGCGCGGCGCGGGCGCCGTCGCCGCCGCCGTCGTACATGCCGTGGGCGGCGACGACGGCGTTCATGGCGCCGGCGGAGGCGCCGGAGACGGCGTCGATCCAGATGCGGCCGTCCTCGTAGATCCGGTCGAGCACGCCCCAGGTGTAGGCCCCGTGGGCGCCGCCGCCCTGCAGGGCCAGGTTGATGGATTTCACGTGGCGGGCCTGGCGGCCTTGGGCCTTGGACATGGGGCGTTCCCTCGGGCGTGCTGCAGCCGCGAAGGGCTAGCGCGTCGGCGAGGGCTTGTCGCCCCTTTTGCGTCGGGCGGGGCGCGAGCGGCCATGCGCTCGCAGGGCGAGCGCGCGCGGGCGGACGCCCGCGCCTGCGGGGGTCCCCCGCAGATGGCCGCGGCCGACGGGCGCGCGGGACGGCGGAGGGGCGCGTTACGGGCCGGCGACGACCTTCTTGTCCATTAGCTTGCCGATCTGGGTGGAGGAGAGGCCGACGACGTCGGCGAGGATCGCCTCGCTGTGCTCGCCGAGGAGGGGGGCGCGGACCGGGGGGTCGCGCGGGGTTTCGGTGAAGCTCATGGGCGTGCCGGGGATCGGGAAGGCGCCGATGCCGGGATGGTCGACGAGGGAGATCATCGGGTTGTCCGGGGACAGGTCCGGGTCTTCCTGCACGGCGCGGGCGAAGGTGCGGAATTCGGACCAGGTGAGGCCGGCCTTGTCGAAGAGGGGGCCGATCTCGTCGACGTCGCGGGCGGCGAACCAGGGCTTGAGGATTTCGGTGATCTCGGCGCGGGCGTGCCAGCGCTGGCCTTCGTCGTGGAGGTCGATGGAGAGGCGTTTTTCGAGCTCGGCGATGGGGGCTTCCGTGCCGGTGACCTTGATCAGGCCGCGCCATTGGCGGTCGGTGAGGCCAATGACCATGACGCGGCGCCCGTCGAGACACAAAAAGTCCTGGCCGTAGGCGCCGTAGAGGGCGTTGCCGCCCTTCGCGCGGTCGACGCCGTTGACCGCGACCTCGCCGAGAATGCCGAGGTGGCCGAGCATGGCGGCGGCGACGTCCTTGAGGGAGACCTCGACGCCCTGGCCCCGGCCGGTCTTCAGGCGGTGGCGCTCGGCGGCGAGCAGGGCCTGCACGACGAGGCCGCCGGCGATGCAGTCCCAGGCCGGCAGGACATGGGCGACCGGGTGGGGCCAGCCCTCCGGCCCCGTGGCGTCGGGGAAACCGAGGGCCGGGTTGACGGTGTAGTCGACCTGCGGGCGGCCGCGGCGGTCGCCGGTCAGGACCACCGAAACCAGGTCCGGGCGGCGCTGGGAGAGCGTCTCGTGATCCATCCAGCCGCGCACGCGCAGGTTGGTGAGGAAGAGGCCGGCGTCCGCGCCCGGGGCGGTGATGATCTCGGTCACCAGCTCCTTGCCCTCCTCGGACTTCATGTCGAGGGCGATGGAGCGTTTTCCTTTGTTCAGGCCGGCCCAGAACAGGGACCGGCCGTCATGGGTGACGGGCCAGCGCTTGGCGTCGAGCCCGCCGCCGATGCGGTCGAAGCGGATCACGTCTGCGCCCATCTGGGCGAGGCTCATGCCGGCGAGGGGGACGGCGACGAAGGCGGAGCCTTCGACGACCCGCATGCCCTGGAGGATGCCCATCAGGTCCACTCCACGTTCAGCTGGAAGCCCTGGTTCCCGTCCGGGTCGGCGGTGTTGAGCGCGGAGGCGTCGGCGCCCGCCTCTCCGCCGCCTTTGACCTCCATCAGCGTCAAAGGGTGGGTGTCGAACATGGGCCTCACGCCTCGCTGAGAGACCGTTTTCGGGGGCTGGCCGTCGAGGCCGCCGGGGCGGCGGCGCATCGCGGCCTCCAGCAGGAGGGTCGCTTGAAGCGGGCCGTGGACGACCAGGCCCGGGTACTTCTCGACCTCGGCCGCATAGGTCCGGTCGTAGTGGATGCGATGGCCATTGTAGGTTGCGGCGGAGTAGCGGAAGAGGCGGACCGGGGCGCACTCCACCGTCTCCTCCCAGGCCGCGCCGCGCGGAGACGGGATGGGCTTGGGGGGCCGGAACTCGGTCGGCATCCGGATGTAGACGACGTCCTGCTC
>JBCCPD010000005.1:0-32532 GCA_039025075.1 Pseudomonadota bacterium
AGGGTGCGCGCGGCGGTATAGAGAAGCGCCGGCCCTGGATAGTAGGCGAAGGCCGCCGCCGCCCAGACGAACGCGATCAGGGTTTCCCATGGCGCCAAAATCCCTCTCCTTCATCCGCCGCAAAGCCCGAGCCTTCGTCGTCGGCCGTCGAGCCTTCTTGCCGGCGCGCCCCGCGATGCCTATTCCAAGTCTTCACGCATTTGAATGGAGCGCGGGCGAAATGTCCCTCTTCACCCCCCAGGACGCCCTCGTCGCGACCATGGTCACTACGTCGGCCGCCGATGAGCGCATCAGCTCCAACGAGCTGCTGAGCATCGACCGCGCCGTGGCCGCCCTGCCCGCCTTCGCCGGCTATGACGAGGACCGGCTGCGCTACGTCACCCAAACCGTGCTGGACCTGCTGTCAGAAGTCGACGGCCTCGACGCCATTCTCGGACTGGTGCAGGAGGCCTTGCCCGAAGAATTGGGGGAGACCGCCTACGCCCTGGCCTGCGATCTCGCCGCCGCCGACGGCACGGTCCGCATGGCCGAGATGCGTTGGCTGGAGATGCTGCGCCACGAGCTCGGCGTCGGTCGCCTCGCCTCCGCTGCGATCGAGCGGGGCGCGCGCGCCCGCCACGCCGCGATTCCGAAGAGGGCGTCGGAGGACTAAGGGCTGCGCTGGGCTGGCGCCGCGCCGAGGCCTTGCCGGAAGCAAGGTCGAGCGCGCTGCGGCTACAGCGCGGCGCCCCAGCCGCGCACCATCGCCCGTTCCATGGTGCGGGCGCGGCCCAGCCAGCCGCGGCTGCCCTGGGTGGCGCGGCCAGAGCGCATGGCCGCCCGCGAAGCCAGATCCTCGGCGAAGATCGCGAAGACGAGGCGCCTCCCGCTGCCCGCCGTCAGATAGCCGGCGAGGCCTCTGACGAAGTTCATGGTTCCGGTCTTGGCGACCGCCTCGACACCCTTTGGCAGATCGCTCTCGCCCTTGCGCGCATCCAGCTTCATCGGGCGCATGAGCGCCTGCAGAGCGCCGGGGGAGCCTCGCCCCTCCCCTCGCAGGGCCGCCGCGCGCAGCAGCCGGGCCACCGACAAGGGCGAGGCCCGCGAGGCCGCCGACAGTCCCGAGTGGTTGCGCAGGTCCATCGCGGCCACCGGCCCGCGAGAGGCGAAAGCCGCCGCGCCAGCCGCCGCCGCGTCCGAGCCGTCCGCCGTTCCTGCCGCGGCCGCGGAGCCCGCCAGCAAGCTCGCCGCGATGCCGGCGGCCAGGCCGGGCCGCGCTTCGTCGGAGAAGCCGCTCCCCGCGGCGCGCGGTATCGTCGACGGTTTCGCCCGCTGCGCAGGGGCCGCCGCTCGGGCCGTCGCCCACGCGCTCATGGCGGCGCCGCTTTCCGCCAGACTTTCCGGCGTCTCGAGGCGCGCCGCGGAGGCCGCCAGGCCCGCCGCCTCCGCGGTCAGGTTGGTGGAGTGGCGCAGCATCGCGCGCAGGATGTCCGACAACGGACGACTTCGCATGATCGCCAGCGCCTCCCCCGGCCCTGCCCGCCCGGCCGACGGCTGAGGCAGCGTCACGCCCTTTTCGGCCGCCAGAGCGCGGAACACCGACGCCGCATAGGCCCCCGGTCGGCGCACAGGCAGCCAGCGTTGACCGTTCTTGCGCAAGGCCTTGGGGTTGACCTTCCAGACCTCCTGATCCGACGTGTCGTCTCTGTCGAAGACCGGCGCTTCGCGGCCTGACAGCCTGGCGGTCACGCTTCCTGCCGGCGGGCTCTCCGACCGAGCGCGGGCCTCCACGTTCAGCATCCATCCGTCGCCGTTTCGGGTCCAGCGCAGCAGCACGCGATTGAAATTCAGCGTCAGAGGAGACACCGCGGGGTTGTAGGCCACCTCCACCGGCTGCTCGGCGTCGATGGCCGGAACCTCGACTCTGCCGCCCAGATCCCAGACGAAGGCATGGGCCCCGCGCAGGCCGCGCGCGAAGGCCTCCGCCGCCATGTCCGCCAGCATGTCGCTGTCGAGCTCCGGGTCTCCGCCGCCGACCAGCGCCACTCGGTCCGCCATGCCATCCGGGCCGAGCCCTTCGACCATCAGCCGCGTCTCGAACCGGTGCTCCGGTCCGAGCGTCTCCAAGGCGTAGAGGGCCGTCGGGGCCTTGGCGACCGAGGCCGGCGGGAAGGCCGCCTCGGCCTCGATCCTCGCCAGCACTTCGCCGGTCTGCAAATCCATCAGCACATAACCGGCGCGCCCGCTCAATCGCGCAGCGCGTCTTGCCGCTTCGGCCAAGCTTTGCGCCACCGCCGCGCGGGGCGTCGCAGCGCGCGTTTCCGGTCCCGCCGCCTCCACGCCGGAGGGCCGCGCCGTCGGCAACTCCGCCGTCCGCGGCGCGCGCGCCAAGGCCTCCGACGCGAGGCCGGCCAGAACCAGGCCGAGGCCCAAGGTCGCTGCGATCCGCTTCAAGGCCATCCGCCGCCCTCCCGCACTTTCGTCGACGAATGGCCCGACATCGGTCCCGTCAGCAGCGCCCAGGCCGGCGCTTCGCGCAAAGCCAGACCACGCGCCTGCGACGCGCCGATGCGGTGCCGCGCCAGCCGCCGCGCCGCAGGGGACAGTCCGGCGCGCAGCTGTTCGCCCGGACGCGCCACCACGCCCAAGGGAACTTGCGCCGCGATCCGGCGCCACCGGTCCCAGCGGTGAAAGCCGGACATATTGTCGGCCCCCATCACCCATACGAAACGCGCATATGGATAACGTTTCGTCAACGCGGCCAGCGTATCGGCCGTGAGCCGGGTGCCCAACCGCACCTCGAGGTCGCTGACCTCCACCTTCGGATGGCGCATCAGCGCATTGCAGGCCCGCAATCGACGGGCCATCGCCTCCGGCTCTTTCGGTTTGAGCGGATTGCCGGGGCTGACCAGCCACCAGACTCGGTCGAGTCCGAAGCCCGCCAGGGCCCGCGTCGTGACGTGAACATGCCCCTGATGGGGCGGATCGAAAGACCCGCCGAGCAGGCCGATCCGCAAGCCGGCGCTCGCCCTTGGAAACCCTTGCCGCACGCGCCGTCCCGCCTCGCGCCCGTCACGTCGCGGGCCCGATACAGCATTTCGCCGGGCGCCCCGCCCATGTCAACGCCGAGGCGCTTCGCCGCGTGGTGCGCCTGGAGCCGGGCGCAGGCTCATCTGGGCGAGGCCGACCCTCCCGGCCGAGGCGGTCCGAAGGTGAGCTCCGCGCCCCCGGCGCAGCCTGCGAGCAAAGTCAAAGCCGTCATCGCCGCCATCAGCGGTTTTCTCATGACCGAGCCTCCTGACGCTTGTTTCCGCCACTTCGTCCTACGTGGCGACGGCGTCCGGCCGACGCCACCCACGGCTCATCACGCCTCCGGCACCCCGGGGCGGCGTCGGCCCGCCCGATTGCGCCCCGTCTCCCTCGCCGGTAGAACGCGGCAAAGCTCCACCCCCGAGGCGAAGAAGGCGGTCTCCCCATGGCCAGCTACCAATACGTCTACCACATGGACGGGGTCTCCAAGACCTATCCCGGCGGCAAGAAATGCTTTGAAAACATCCGCCTGAACTTCCTGCCCGGCGTCAAGATCGGCGTCGTCGGCGTCAACGGCGCCGGCAAGTCCACGCTGATGCGCATCATGGCCGGCCTCGACAAGGACTTTCAGGGCGAGGCCTGGGCCGCCAAGGGCGCCAAGGTCGGCTACCTGCCGCAGGAGCCAGAGCTCGACGAAGCCAAGTCAGTCCGAGAGAACGTTATGGAGGGCGTCGCCGAAAAGACCGCCCTTCTGACCGAATACAACGAAATCGCCATGAAGGTCGCCGAGGACTACTCGGACGAGCTGATGGAGAAGATGACGACCCTCCAGGATCAGATCGACGCCCAGAACCTCTGGGATCTCGACAGCCAGATCGACGTCGCCATGGAGGCCCTGCGCTGCCCCGACGACACCGCCGACGTCGCCAAGCTCTCCGGCGGCGAGCGGCGCCGCGTCGCCCTCTGCAAGCTGCTGCTCGAAGCGCCCGACATGCTGCTCCTGGACGAGCCCACCAACCACCTCGACGCAGAGACCATCCTCTGGCTGCAAAAGCACCTGATCGAGTACAAGGGCACGATCCTCATCGTCACCCACGACCGCTATTTCCTCGACGACATCACCGGCTGGATCCTCGAGCTCGACCGCGGCCGCGGCGTGCCGTGGGAGGGCAACTATTCGAGCTGGCTGGAGCAGAAGGCCAAGCGCCTCGAACAGGAAGCCCGCGAAGACAAGACCCGCCAGCGCGCCCTCTCCCGCGAGCTCGAATGGGTCCGCGCCGCCCCCAAGGCGCGACAGGCCAAGTCCAAGGCCCGCCTCAACGCCTACGAGGAACTCGCCAACCAGTCCGAGCGCGAGAAGGTCGGCCGCGCCCAGATCATCATCCCCAACGGGCCTCGGCTGGGCTCCAAGGTCATGGAGGTGGAAGGCGTCCGCAAAGGCTACGGCAACCGCCTCCTCATCGACGAGCTCTCCTTCACCCTGCCCCCCGGCGGCATCGTCGGCGTGATCGGCCCCAACGGCGCCGGCAAGTCCACGCTCTTCCGCATGATCACCGGGCAGGAGTTCCCCGACAGCGGCGCCATCGACTTCGGCGACACCGTCAAGCTCGCCTATGTGGACCAGTCCCGAGACGCCCTCGATGCGCAGAAGACCGTCTGGGAGGAGATCTCCGACGGCCAGGACATCATCATGTTGGGCGAGGCGGAGATGAACTCCCGCGCCTATTGCGGCGCCTTCAACTTCAAGGGCGGCGACCAGCAGAAGAAGGTCGGCCTTCTGTCGGGCGGCGAGCGCAACCGCGTCCACATGGCCAAGCTCCTGCGCGAGGGCGGCAACCTCCTCCTCCTCGACGAGCCCTCCAACGACCTCGACGTCGAGACCTTGCGCGCCCTCGAAGACGCCCTCGAAAGCTTCGCCGGCTGCGCCATGGTCATCAGCCATGACCGCTGGTTCATGGACCGCCTCTGCACCCACATCCTCGCCTTCGAAGGCGACAGCCACGTCGAGTGGTTCGAGGGCAACTTCGAGGACTACGAACAGGACAAGATCCGCCGCCTGGGCCCGGACGCGGTGGAGCCCAAGCGGATCAAGTACAAGAAGTTCGCGAGGTGACGAGACCTCCTGGGGGACGCGTCCCGCAGGTAACGAGGAAGCGATCCAAGAAAACCCCGCCGATCACCTTTCGCGCGGCCGTGTTCTGGACCTGCTTCCTGGTCGCATTGCCGTGGTCGGCGATCCTGTACATCGGCCTTGGGCTCCGTCCGCACAGCCTTTCCAGTTTGTTGATTGAAGCAGACTTTCTGGGGGGCATTCGCCAGCCCGCCTTGGCCGCCCCCTTGGTCGTCACGCCAATCGTCGTTGCGATCGTCCTTCTTCGCCCGGCTCGCAGGTCACTGGCCTACAAGGTGGGCAGCGCGTTGCTGGTCTCGGGCGCTCTGCTTCAAGTCGTCCCAATCATCGACACCGGCCACCGCGCGCTCATTTCGGTGGGCGACGCGCAATTCTCCATCCCGTGGCGCTATGAGCCGAGTCCCACCAGCGGTTTCAATGTGGAGGTCTTCGGCCCCGAACTGGCGACCAGCCGGTCCGCCATCGGTTCCGGTCGACGGGATGGAATCCACATCGATGTGACACCGAGCTAGGACTGGGGCGCGGGCTTTGTCGAGGGCTTCGGGTGCGAAACCACCGATCACACCTTCAATTGCCATTGGACCTATCGCGACGCTTACATCCTGACGCGGAGCAGCTCGGAGAATGCGCCCGCCGACGAAGCCGCGTTCAAACGCTCCGTCGAGGCCTTGCTCGACGGCTTCCGCGTCGAAGCCGCGGGCTAAGCCGGCCGCGCTCCCCCACGGATCGCCCGACGCCCCCTCTCACAACAAAAAGGCGCCCCTCCGCGCCTTCGAAAATTCCGCAGGCCGCTCCGAGGTCACTCGTCACCACCGCGGGCCCATGGACCGTCTCCTCGCCCGCATCCTCTCCATCAAAGGCGATATCTACGTCGAGAGGTGCACAGGCCGGTTCGAAGATGACGCGCAGGACGAGACCCGACGCCTCGGCCCCGGCGCAACGGAGCCCAACCGGATCAGCGGCGCGAGGGCCGCGCTCTAGGCGGGTCCGCGCGGCGCTGCTACGGTGCCGTTGTCGAGCTCCCGCGCCCGACCCGGATTACCCTTCCACGGATTTTGCACCGTGATCTTGCTCCGCCCGGTCTTCGCGTTCGTCGTCGTCTACACCGCGGCGCTGGGCCTTCTGCTGAGCCTCGCCTTCTCCGCCATTCCCTACCTCGCCGAGGAATTCGACCTCTCGGTCGCTCCCGCCGAAGCCGGGCTCCTGATCAACCTCGCGGCCTTCGGCCTGGCGCTGGATCTCGCCATGCGCCGAGCGGTCCGCGCGCCCCTCGACGCCCGCGTCAGCCCATGGGTCCGCCTGCGCGAGCACAAGCGCGGCAAGGCCGCCTTGTTCGCCCTGTTAGCCCTCGCCACCGCTTCCATCGACCGTTTCGCCTTCCGCATCGCCCAGATCCGCTGGGGAGAGCCGGGCGCCGACGTCTCCGACGCGCGGTTCGCGGTCCTCATCGCCGTCTACGCCGTGCTGGCCTGGACGTTCTTTCCCCTGAAGAAGTGACGCTGCGCCGCCGATGATCGAAACCATCGACATCCCCAGGCGCCGCGCCGCCCTCATCCTCTTCCGCAGTCTGAAGGCGGCCGGCTACTCCGACCTGCTCGCCCGCCAGGGGGTCTGGTCCGCCCTCTGGCTCGAAGACCGCCAGGTGCAGGGCGGCTACCTGCTTTCAGGCTTTCTGGACCACACCCGGGACTTCGCATACGCCCAGCGCGGGCCCGCAGCATCAGGATGCCGGCTCCCTATCTGAACGGAGCCCGGGCCCTCGCACTCGACCGCTGAACCGCTCCGACGCGGTCGCTGATGCGTCGCAGCGCGCACGCCGTCGCACTTGGCAAGGCCCGCGCAGCGTAGCCGACATTCCCGCGGGAACGACGCATCCGCGGGCGCGCGCGCGGGGGTCCGTTCGCACACGCCGCTTGAGAGAGCCAAGCTGGACGAACCCAACGACAATTTCGGCGCACTGTTCAGAAACCTCTTCGAAGGAGCCCGCTCAGACTTCGAATTCGACGGCGGAGACCACGTCGGCGCTATCAAGCGCCGGCTGCTTGGCGCAACCGTCCGCTTCGCCGAAGGCCCCTTCACGCAGACCGACGACTCGGACCGAAGCGTCGATGCCTGATCGATCCACGCCCCCGGCGGCGAGCGGTTCGCCTAATTCGCTTTCCCAACCGGAAGCGCCGAGCAGGACGCCTCGCCGCTGGCGACAAGGCGGCGCGTCGCGGCCAACGCATCGACGATCCGCAAGAGGGGCGACACGACCCTCGGCAAGGCCCGAAAGAGAGACGTGGCGCCAACGGAAGCTGATCAGGATCCATGCGCCCCGTCACGCATTCCGATCGTCACGATACGCCAAGGCTGATCGACGAGCTTGTTCCATGCCTCGCAGCAGTGGACGACCGTGTAGTCGCGGCCGCCGAAGGCCCGGTTGGAGAGCCGTTTGTCGCGCATGCACTGCCAGACACTCTCGACCGGCTTCAGCTCGCGCGAGCGCGGCGGCAGCGGCAGCAGGGGGATGTCTTCCGGAACGGCGAGCCGCTTGGTCGTGTGCCATACAGCCTGATCGAGGATCACCTCGGCGCGCGCGCCGGGATCGGCGGGCGGGCTGATCTCGGCGAGGTGCAGGTTCATGACGTGCTTGTCGGCCCAGGGCATGACGATGCCGGCGGCCTTGCCTCTATCGGGGCAGATCGCCCCGAAGACATACGCCCATTGTCGCGTTGGTGTTTCGGGGCTGACGGCCGGCAGCCCCGCCTGGCTCATCTGCGGTTGATCTTGTTCTTCTGGCCCAAGCGCGCATCATCCTGGCTCCACAGCTCGATCTCTATTCCCGGCGGCAGGTCCAACCAGATCTCGGTTAGCCGCTCAGGGAGGCTCTTTTTGAAGTCTGCCACGGCGCGCTCGTTCTGCGGGAAGTGTCGGGCCCGGACCGAGAGCTTGTGCAAGCCTGCGCGCCGCAACCGTGGCCGACCGTCGTTTCGTCCAGCGTCAATCCGAACACCTCCAAAAACCACTGCTTCGGATCCCAAGGCGCCAGCGCTCGGCGCAGTGATTGGAGGGGATGCGACCCGCGTCGACGATCTCCGCCAAGGCGGCGCGCTGCTCATCGTTCAACTTTCAAGCGCGACCGGGCGCCTTGCGGTCGACCAGCCCGTCCGGACTCTCGGCGTGGAACCCCACAACTCAGTCGCAGACTATCTACTGGCCGACGCCGGCGAACCGGGCGGCGTCCGAGCTCCGCTTGCCATCGAAGATCTCCGCCAGAACGAAAAGCCGACGGTGCTGGCCGCCGGCCCGGCTGCGCTTCGACGGGAGCTGCAACGTCGCCGCGCAGAAGTAGTTCGTCAAATCGATCGCCGCCCCCAAGCCAAACCTCCATCCCAGGTTCGGCGCAGCGATCTAGAGATCAGCGGCTCTAAGAAGCTCCTTTCGTCATCAGCCTCCGCGCTCGCTGGCATGTCGGTGGATATCAACGGTTTCGTCGTCGACGCGCCGAATTTCTAGAAGAACGGCTTTCGTCAATCCAACCGCCCCGAAAACCGAAACTACGCTGCGCTGGAACGCCGGTTCCTGGACATGGTCGACGTGGCCGCCGACGTCCTTCGAACCGTCGGGCTCAGCGCCACCCGGTCGCGCGGGTCGAAACGGCGATCACGCCGCCGTAGACCACCATGCCCACGGAGATCGCCGCGAAGACGCCCTCCAGCCCCCAGGCCGACGCCGCGCCCAACCACAGCGCGCCGCCGAAGGCCACGGCCATGCGCAGGACGCCCCCCACCGTCGGCCAGACCATCCGCCCGGCCCCCTGGCTCGCGAAGTAAAGCGCCAGGCCCAGCGCGAAGAAGCCGTAGACCGGGCCGACCGCGCGGAAATAGCCCCGCCCGGCCTCCAGCGCCCCCACCTCCGAGGCGTCGAGGAAGATGCGCAGCCACACGTCCGGCGCCAGCGCCGCGGCCGCGCCGATCACCCCCACGATCGCCGCCGCCGAAAACGCGCCCGTCCAGGCCACGCGCAGCGCCCGCGCCCGCTTGCCCGCGCCGATATTGGCCCCGACCATCGCCGTCATCGCCGCGCCGATGCCGAAGATCACCGGGATCATCAGGAACTCCAGCCGCGCGCCCAGGCCGTAGCCGGCCAGCGCCGCCTCGCCATGCCAGCCCACCGCGCCGACCATCAGCACGATGGTCAGCACCGTCATGGCGCTGCTGATCGAGGCCATGAGCCCGACCCGCAGAATGTCCCAGAACAGCGCCCGCCGCTGCGGCCCCAAGCCCGCCGACAGCGACAGCCCGGTGCGCCCCAAGGCCACCACCGCCAGCGCCGCCACCGCGCCGACCGCGTAGGCGATCACCAGCCCCGCGGCGAGCCCCGCCATCCCCAGCTCCGGAAACGGTCCCCAGCCGAGGCCCAGCGCGCCCGAGAGCGGGATCGAGCCCAAGGACACCGCCAGCAGCAGCAGCGAGGGGGTGCGCATGTCGCCCGTCCCGCGGATCACGCTCAGCGTCGAATGGCACAGCCACAGCGTGATGCAGCCGGGAAAAAACACCGAGGCGTAGGCCGCGGCCGCCTCGATCGCCCCGCCCTCGCCCGCCGCGCCGGCCCCGCCCAGCAGGCCGAAGATAGGCCGCCCGAGCCAGGCCATCAGCAGCGCCGTCCCCGCGGCGATGGAGGCGGCGATGATCCAAGCCGCCAACGCCAAGGAGCCGGCTCGCGCCGCCTCCCCCGCCCCCAACGCCCGCGCCACGGCGGAGGAAATCGCGCCCCCCATCGCCCCCGCCGACAGCATCTGCGTCAGCATCACCAGCGGAAACACCAGCGCCAGCCCGGCCAGGGCCGAGACCCCCATGCGCCCGGCGAAATACCCCTCCGCCACGCTCATGGCGCTCATCACGAAGGTCGCCACGACGTTGGGGGCCGCGAGCCGCGCCAGGGTCGGGCCGATCGGCCCCTGCAGCATCATCCGGGTGCGTCCGGCCCGCGCCGCCTCGGCCGCCTGAGCGCGGCGCGCCTTGCGCCGCCCCGCCGCATCCGTCGCCGACGCGCTCAGGGCCGACCCCTGCACGCTGCCGGGCCCGCGCCGCCGTGCCGACCTGTCCCGATGCCGTGGTCCGCAACGCCCATGCCAGGCCGCTTCCTCGCCGCTACCGCACCCGACCGCATTCCTGGTTCAGGCGCCATCTCGATATCCATTCCAATTCAGAACCCGCAAGATGCGCCCCCGCGCCGCCATGTCAATCGAACCGGGCTCGCCGCCGCCGCGCCCGCCCCGCCTTGCCTAACCGCCGCCTACCGCCCTACGCTTTGGTCCCACAACCGCCCGCCAGAGGCCGACGCCCAGGGGAGGCCAGCAGGCCTTGAACGAGATCCTCGTCACCACGGTACCGGTCGTAGTCGGTGTCGCCATCTCCCACCTCGCCCCGGCCTTCATCGGCCAGGTCGAGCCCTGGGTCATCGCACCGCGATCAGCGTCTTCGTACCGATCGTCATCGGCGCCACTGTCGCCAACCGGGCCCTCGTGCTGGAGCATCCGGCCCTGTTCGTCCCCATCCTCATGAGCCCCAACGTTCTGCTGCTAATCCTCCACCTCGCCCTAGGCCGCGCAGCGGGTCCGGACCGGCGCGGCGCGGTAGCCGTGGCGACCGAGCTGGGCACCCGGAAAGGCGCCCTCGACACTGCCGTCGGCGGGCTGGCAGCGGGCGGCGGCGGCCTCTTGCCGCGCCGTTCCCTGCCCTCGAGCGGCTACGGCATCACCATGTACGTGGTCGCCTTCGTCGTCCGGGTCCGCCTCCGGATCAGCGTGCCGGCGGAGGCGCGCGCATGAACGCCCCTGCCCCAACGCCCGTCGGCGTCGCCGGCTGCGGCCGCATGGGCGCCCCCATGCTCGCCGTTCTGCGCGCCGCCGGCCACGACGCTCGCGGCCTCGACGTCAAACCCCCGGCCTCCTACGGCGCCCTGGCCGAAGCGATGACCGACGACCCCGCCGCCTTCGCACCCGGCCTAAGAACCCTGATCACCGTCGTCCGCGACCAGGCCCAGACCGAGGACGTGCTTTTCGGCGCCGGCGCCCTCCTCGCTCGGGCCGAGGCGCTGGAGACCCTGGTGATCTCCTCCACCCTCTCCCCCCGCTACGTGACCGCCCTGCGCGACCGCATGCCCGAACGCATCGCCCTCGTCGACGCTCCGATGTCCGGCGCCGTCGTCGCCGCCAAGCAAGCGCGCCTGTTGTTCATGCTTGGAGGAGAGGACGAGGCGCTCGACCGCCTTCAACCGCTCCTGGAGGTCATGGGCGCCCATTTCCACCGCATGGGACCCGTCGGCTCCGGCATGGCCGCCAAGGTCCTGAACAACCTCGTCGGCGCCGCCTCGGTCGCCATGACCCGGACCGCGCTCGACTGGGCCGACGCCCTGGACCTGCCGGAAGAGAGACTTCTTTCTCTCATGCATGACAGCTCCGGCCAAACTTGGTTCGGCTCCAACTTCGACGCCATCGAGTTTTCTCGCGACGGACACGACCCGGACAACACCATCGCTATAATCGTCAAGGACATCGAGAGCGCCCTCGACGCCATGCCCAAGGGTCGTGATCCGGCCCTTACGCGGGCCGTGCAGGCCGTCATCCGAGACCTCGCGCCCCGTCGGAAGCCGTGAACCGTTCGACCTCGCCGTTTGCGAAGACGCCGGGCGGTCTCCATATGGGTTGCAATCACATGCGTCCGGGGAGGGACCACGCCATGCACCGCAGACCGGCCTGCGCCGCCTTTGCGGCCTTCGCAAGCCTCCTCGTCTTCGCCGCGTCAGCGTTGGCGGAGACAAGCGAGCTGGCCTCGCGCATCGGCGCCGGAAAGGGCTGTGCGAACTGCGACCTGCGTCGCGCGTCGCTGCGCGACCTGCAGGTGATCACCGCCGACTTCTCCGGCGCCACCCTGCGCGAGGCGGACCTCAAAAGCGCCCAGCTGCCCAACGCCTCCTTCGCCGGGGCGGACCTTCGCCGTTCGGAGATGGAGCGTCTGCTCGCCCCCGACAGCGACTTCACGGAGGCTCAGCTGCGGGACAGCGACCTCGAGAAGGCGCAGCTCCAGCGTTCGATCTTCACGGAAGCCGACATGCGCGGCGCCGACTTCGCCTCCGCCCGGGTCGACAGCGCCCTTTTCGGCGACGCCGACATGCGCGACGCCATCCTTCGGCGCATTCAGGCCTCGGGCGCGGACTTTTCCGGAGCTCAGATGCAGGGCGCGGATCTCGAGCGCGCCGTTCTCGCCGGCGCGATTCTGCGAGGAGCCGACCTCGAAGGGGCCGACATGGACCGCATCGAGGCGCACAGCGCGGATTTTTCGGGTGCGGACCTGCGCGACTCCCGCCTCACCTCAGCCGATCTCAGCAGGGCGCTCTTCGACGGCACGGACCTGCGCGGAGCGCTCCTGCGCCGCGCCCGCCTCGCCGGCGCGGACCTTTCCGGCGCCCGAGGCTTGTCGCAGGAAGATCTCGACATAGCCTGCGGCGACAAAGCCACGCGTCTGCCCGAAGGCTTCACCATCCCCGACTGCGGCTGACCGTCGGAGCCATATGGGCGGCTACCGACCAGGCTGTTGATCTTCCTGGCCCGAGTTGCAACAGTCGTGTCAGCCAAGCTGGGATCGGGGGCGGAACTTCTGCTGCGTTACGACGACATCAGCCGGATGGCCCCGGGACATCGCATCGAGGGCGTCGACCAGAAGTGGTTTTGCCGATGACTGCGCGCCCTCCGGTCCACGCTGCGACTGCGTGCACGGCGCTCGCCTTCGTCGTCGCGGCGGTGAGTAGACCGCGGATCCAGAGGCGGGGTCCGCGAGACGTGACGACCGCTGTCGTCGTCTCAACCGACGCGGTTCGCCGAACCGTCGCAGCCGCTCTGCTGGACCGCCCTGGCTCGAGCTCGGGCTGCTCCGCGCTCCGGGGCTTCGCCTTCTGGCAGAAGTTCGTCCGCCATGGGTTTCCCACCTCTCGATGGGCCACTCGCCGGCGCGGTTGTGCAGTCCTCGCTCTACGCAGCCGGTTGCGCCGTGCTGCGAGCTGGATCGGTCTCGCTTATTCCGAACGCGGCGAGCTCATAGACCGCCAGCGAGCAGTCAAGGCCTGGCGCCAGCCCTTCCTCCAAGAGGAGGACGTGATCATTCAGGCGGGCTGGCGCACGCTTGAGCGAAGCGGCGCCCCCGGCTTCGTCGGTCCCGGCGCGCATCTAGCCTTCGAGCGCTACCGGGACCGAAGGTGGTGCGCCTGAAACGAAAACGCCGACGCGGAGCCTTCGCTTCGGACAGGCCCGCGAACGATCGTCCGCCGGAGAAACGGGCGCCACCACGCAACGACGGGAGCCGACCTCATGCCGCAATTCGTGCTCAAACGCCTCGGCGTGATGGCGCTGACAGCCCTGGTCCTGACCTTCGTGGTCTTCTTCCTGACCAATCTGGGCCCCAACCTAGAAAAGCTCGCCAAAGAGCAGAACAACATGCGCATGACCGACGAGCAGGTCGCCTCGTGGCTCGAGGAGGAGGGCTACAACCGCCCCCTCGTCGTGCGCTACGGTGAATGGCTCGCCGGCGTCTTCACCGGGAATCTGGGCGAGTCCAGCCGCTTCGGCGCCCCTGTGGCGAGCATTGTGGGTGAACGGCTTTGGCTTACCGCCAAGCTTATGTTCTGGGTCATGGTGGTCATGGTGCCCTCGGCCCTCCTGCTGGGCGTGCTCGCCGGCATGCGCGAAGGCACTTTCACGGACCGAAGCCTCTCGACCCTCGCCATCACCACCACGGCGACGCCCGAATATGTCTCCGGCGTCATCTTTTCGGTGATCTTCGCCAGTTCCATCGTCGGCCTGCGCTGGATGAAGGCCTCCGCCACCTCCGCCACCGACGGCATCACTTTTGAAAACTTCGCCCTGCCGGTCATGACCATGGCCATCTACGGCATGGGCTACATCGCCCGCATGACCCGCGCTTCCATGGCGGAGGTGATGACGGCGCAGTATATCCGCACCGCTCGGCTCAAAGGCGTCAGCTTCCCGCAGATCGTCGTCCGCCACGCCCTGCGCAACGCGCTGATCGCCCCCTTCACGGTGATCATGCTGCAGTTCCCCTGGTTGCTGACCGGCGTCGTGATCGTGGAGACGCTCTTCAACTACAAGGGCTTCGGCTGGCTGCTGGTGGAGGCGGCCGCCAACAACGACATCCAGCTGCTGCTCTCCTGTTCGGTCGTCGCCGTGCTGGTGGTGCTGGTCACCCAGCTGATCTCGGACATCGGCTACGTCTACCTCAACCCGCGCATCCGCGTGCAGTGATCAAAACGACAAGAGGGACGCGCGCATGGAACCGCTCGGCTGGCCGGCCATCTTCACCCAGATGTTCTTGCAGTTCACGCCGGTCTGGCTTGGACTGATCCTGATCTTTTTCCTGTCCATTCGCTTCAAACGGAACCTGAGCCTCTATGGCAAGCTGATGGACAGCCCCATCGGCATGGTCGGTCTCGGCCTCGTGCTTTTTTGGATCCTCACCGCGCTGTTCGCAGAACAGGTCGCGCTGTTCGACCCGTTGGAGCAGGTGTCGGGCATGAAGAACGCCAAGCCGGGCGAGTTCCTCGCCGGCTCCGAAACTCAAGTCTACCTGCTGGGCGGCGACAACCTCGCGCGCGACGTTTTCAGCCGCATGGTCTACGGCTCGCAGACCGTGCTCGCCATCGCGCCTGTCGCCACGATCTTCGCCTTCATGGCGGGCATCACGCTGGGCTTGCCGGCGGGGTACTATGGCGGGCGCATGGACACGGTGCTCAGCTTCCTGGCCAACCTCGTCCTGGCCTTTCCGGTGATCCTGCTTTTCTACCTTTTGGTGACGCCGGAGATGCAGGACACGCCCATTCCCATGACCCTCGCCGGCGTCCTCTTCATCTTCCCGGTTCTTTTTCTGGTGATGCTGTTCTACAGCCGCTTCAAGGCACGCCCTGACGTTCTATGGATCTACCTCGCCGCCGTCTTGGTCCCCGGCCTCTATATTTACTTTGGCCTCGCTTTCGGCCTGGTGCCTTTGGGTCCCGTCGAGCTCACTCCCAACCTTCTGAACATCTTCGTCTCGGTGGTGTTCGTGAACTCACCGACGGTCTTCAGGATCGTCAGAGGCCTCGCCCTCGACATCAAGACCCGCGACTACGTGGCGGCGGCGCAAACCCGCGGCGAGGGCCCTTGGTACATCATGCTGTGGGAGATCCTGCCCAACGTTCGCGGCCCCCTCATCGTCGATTTCTGCCTGCGCCTCGGCTACACGACGATCCTTCTTGGCACGCTCGGCTTCTTCGGCCTCGGCGTGAGTCCCGAAAGCTCCGACTGGGGCATGACCATCAACGACGGCCGACGGCTGCTGTCGATCCACCCCCACCCGGCCCTGCCGCCGGCCCTGGCGCTGATCAGCCTGGTGCTCGGCCTCAACCTGCTCGCCGATGGCCTGCGCGAGCAATCGATGAAGGACTGAGAGGCGAGTTTGAGGCTCAACGCGATCCCGACGACTCGTATTGGGAGATCTAAAGCCGCTCCCCCGTGCGCGCGATTGAAAACCCGGGCTCGTTAGGCTCCATCGAATGATACAAATCGGGATTGGTCATCGGCCTTATCGCGGCTGCGACGGCGGTCGGCTGGCTATTGTAGCTGGGGTCTCCGGGCATCTGGGCAAAACTGGCGTCGGCGTCAGCTGTTCGTGCAACTGCATGTCCCCGCGACGTTCAGGGAAAGCAATGGGACGCGAAACGCGAACTCCGTGGCCGCGACGGCATCGTTCCGTTCGAAGCTGGTCATCTCCCAAAAGCCTCAGACTATGTGCTCCCTTTGGCTTTCAACCCTAACATCGCAACTCCACCGCTCTGTTTGCTAGCAACCCTGGAGCGGAGTTTGATCACTCGGACTCATTAACGGCTACGCAGAGGTCGTTCCGATAGATTTCGTGATTGAAGGCGTCGCGCGCGGGGCCGACGGCGGCCAACAACGTTTCGCGGGCGCGGGCGGCGGCGTTCCGTTGGGTCGCTTTGAGCTTGGCGAGGGCGTTCTCGATGGGACTGAAATCAGCGCTTCGAGGCGCAAGGAAGCGCAGGCTCGCGCATGCGGCCTCAACGGCGTTGCGGACTGCTGCGCCCTTGTGGCTGACGACGTTGTCGATGACCACCACCTGCCTAGAGTAGTCGAGGAAACTCACGCCTTTGATGGCGCCGTCGATGATCATCAGCGTATCCATCCCGGATAGTCCCAGGCCGGCGACTGGGCTCGTCGTGCGCCGGTTGTCGAGTGGGTCCGGTGGAGTTCGCGACGTCCCGAATGGGCGAACACCGCGGCCCAGCTTTCTTTCGTCGCGCGCACTGCATCGTTTTTCGCGTCTTTAGAGCTTGGGGGCGAAGATGCGCCGCGGAAACCGCTTCCAGCGCCGGCCGTTAACCCAGACCGGCGTTGTCAGAGCTTCGGACGGCGCCTAACGTCAGCGACGTTAAACGCGCCGCAACGCGCGACGGATTGGAGACATGCATGGCGGCGATGGCTCGAGCTACGAGCGGACGAAGGGGCGGCACGAAGCGTTCGGCGCTTGCGGCCGCCTTGGCTCCCCTGCTGGCCGTCGCGCTCGGAGCCGGCGACGCAGCGGCGCAATCCGGCGAGGTGCGCGCCAAGCAATACGACGGCGGCGAGATCTACGAGGGCGAGTTCCGGGACGGCGTGCAGCATGGGCGCGGCGCGCTCACCCTGCCCGACGGCTTCCGCTACGAGGGCGAGTTCAAGGACGGCTACATCCACGGGCTCGGCGAGGCGCGCTATCCGGACGGCAGCGTCTACACCGGCGCCTTCGAGGCCGGGCGGCCCAATGGCAAGGGAACCATCCTCTACCCGAACGGCGACGGGTATGAGGGCGAGTGGCGCGAGGGGGACATCCATGGGACCGGGACGGCGCGCTACGCCGACGGGTCGGTCTACACGGGGGAGTTCACCGAGTCGCGGCAGGAGGGCCAGGGGCGGCTGGAACGGCCGGACGGCTACGTCTACGAGGGTGGCTTCGTAGCCGGAGCGCAGGAGGGCGAGGGGCGCGCGGTCTATCCCGACGGCTCGATCTATGAAGGCGGCTGGAAGGCCGGGCTGCGCGAGGGCGGGGGCCTGCTGACCGCGGCGGACGGGGCCACCTTCGAGGGCGAGTGGCTGGGCGGGGCGCTGCATGGGCGCGGGGTCTCGGTTTCGGCCGCGGGGGATCGCTACGAGGGCGAGTACGTCGCCGGGCGGCGGCAGGGAACCGGCGTGATGATCTATGCGGACGAGAGTCGCTACGAAGGCGATTTCTTCGAGGATCTGCGCCACGGGACGGGCGTCTTCGAGGCACCGGACGGGTTCCGATACGAGGGCGAATGGGCTCGCGGGCGCATCGAAGGCGAGGGCGAGGCGCGCTATGCCGGGGGCGCGCTGCACCGGGGCCGGTTCGTGGCCGGGGCGCCGGACGGGCCGGGGCGGGCAGAGTATCCCGACGGCGGCTGGTTCGAGGGGACCTGGGTCAACGGGCGCATCGAGGGGGAGGGCCGCGCCGGCTACGCCTCGGGCGCCGTCTATGCGGGCGGGTTCCTGGCGGGCCGCTACCACGGGGAGGGGCGGCTCGAATACCCGGACGGCTATGTCTACGAGGGCGACTGGCGGGAGGGCGTCAAGCACGGGCGCGGCGTGACGCGCTTCGCCGACGGCTCGGTCTACGAGGGCGACTTCGTGGAAGGGCGCCGCGAGGGCGAGGGGCGGATCGAGATGCCAGACGGCTTCGTCTACGAGGGCGGCTGGCTCGCTGGGCAGTTCCACGGCGAAGGCGAGGCGCGGTACCGGTCGGGCGACGTCTATCTCGGGGGGTTCCGTGAGGGGCAGAGGCACGGGCCCGGGCGCATGACCTATGCGGACGGGGCGGTGGTGCAGGCCTATTGGGTCGACGGGCGGCCGGGGACGGCCACGAGCGGCGGCGACCCGGACGCGGCGGAGGAGGTTCCGGCCTCCAACTGACGGCGGAGGCCCCTGCCCAGTTCGGTCAGAGCGCGGAGAGGCCGCGGCGTTGGAAGGCGCCGTGGCCTTTTTCGCCCGTGAGCGCGCCGTTCTTCACCACCGTACGGCCGCGGACGAGGGTGCGGACGGGCGCGCCTTGGACCTCGATGCCCTCGAAGGGGGTGTAGTCGGCGCCGTGGTGGAGGTTTTGCTGGGCGATGGTCTCGCGGCGGTCGGGGTCCCAGAGGGCGAGGTCGGCGTCGGCGCCGATGGCGATGGTCCCCTTGCGCGGGTAGAGGCCGTAGAGCTTGGCGTGGTTGGTGGAGGTCAGCGCGACGAAGCGCTGGAGGGAGATGCGGCCCTTGGCGACGCCTTCCGAGAAGAGGATGCGCAGGCCGGTCTCGACGCCCGGGATGCCGTTGGGCACCCAGCGGAAGGTCTTGAGGCCCTTGGGGTGTTTCTTGCCCTCGGCGTCGTCGAAGCGGAACGGGCAGTGGTCGGTGGAGAAGATGTCGAAGACGTCGGTTTCGAGGCCCTCCCAGCAGGCGGCCTGGCTGGCGGTGTCGCGGGGGGGCGGGGAGCAGACGTATTTGGCGCCGTCGAAGCCGGCGGTGTCGAGATCCTCGGCGGTGAGGACGAGGTATTGCGGGCAGGTTTCGCCGTAGACCTTGGTTCCGCGGGCGCGGCCGGCGCGGATCTCCTCCATCGCGTCTCGGTTGGAGACGTGGACGATGACCACGGGCGTGTCGATGATCTCGGCGAGCGAGATGGCGCGGTGGGTGGCTTCGCGCTCGGCCGGGATGGGGCGGGTGTAGGCGTGGAACTTGGGGGCCGTGTCGCCGCGGTCCTCGGCCCGGTCGCGCAGGAACTCGATGGCGTCGTCGTTCTCGGCGTGGACCATCGGGAGGGCGCCGCAGGCCTTGGCGGCCTCGAGGGTTTCAAGGATCTCGCGGTCCGTCAGCTTCATGCCCTCATAGGTCATGAAGACTTTTACTGAGGAGTAGCCGTCGGCCACCAGCGCCGGGAGGTCCTGGCCGAGCGCCTGCGGGGTCGGGTCGGTGATGATCAGGTGAAAACCGTAGTCGATGTGGCACTCGCCCTTTGAGATACCGTGATACCAGTCGACGGCTTCGCGCAGGGTCTGGCCTTTCTCTTGGAGGCAGAAGGGGATGACCGTGGTGACGCCCCCGAAGGCGGCGGAGCGCGTGGCGCTTTCGAAATCGTCGGCCATGGTGACGCCGTCGCCCGAGGGCTGGGAGATGTGGACGTGACTGTCGATGCCGCCGGGCAGGACCAGGAGGCCGGCGGCATCAATGACTTCCGCCGCGCTGGTCAGGTCCTGGCCGATCAGCGCGATGCGGCCGTCCTTTATGCCGATGTCCGCGAGGTAGCTGTCGGAGGCGGTGACGACCGTGCCGCCCTTCACGATGAGATCGAGGTCGGACATGGCGCGCGTCTCCTTCAAAGGCTGTCGATATGGCGGATCAGGGCGTCGATCTCGTCCAGCGTGTTGTAGTGGGCGGCGGAGACGCGGATGACGCCGTCGCCTTCGGGCAGGCCGAGCGCGGCGATCAGGCGGCGCGAGTAGAAGTCGCCGAAGCGGATGCCGAGGCCCGTCTGGTCCGTCGCCTCCACCACGTCGCGGGAGCGGCGGCCTTCGAGGGTGAAGGAGACCGTCGGGACGCGGCGGGCGCGGTCGGGCGAGGGGTTGCCGTAGAGGGTCGCGTCGGGGCGGGAGGCGAGCCAGGAGAGGAGGCGGGCCGAGATCGCCTCCTCGTGCTCGGCGATGAGGGCGAAGGCGGCCTCCACCGCCGCGCGGCCGGAGGCGTTGACGCCGTGGGCCTGAGCGAGGTCTTCCAGGTAAGCGACGACGCCGGCGCAGGAATAGGCGACTTCGTGGGGGGCGTTGCCCGGCTCCATCTTCTGGGGGACGGCATCGTTCGGGATGAAGGCGTGGTTGACGCCGCCGGCCTCCAGCAGCGCCTCCATCTTGCCGTAGAGGGCGGCGAAGTGGGCGCCGAAGGTCTTGTAGACCGAAAAGCCGTAGAAATCGGCGTCGAGCGCTTGGACGTCGACGGCGCGGTGCGGGGCATAGGCGACGCCGTCGACGCAGATGCGGGCGCCGGCGGCGTGGACCAGGTCCGCCATCTCGCGCACCGGGTTGATGCCGCCGAAGATGTTGGAGACGTGGGTCACCGCCAGCAGGCGCGTGCGGGGGCTCAGGAGGGCTTCGAGGTCCTCGAGGCGCGGTTCGAACTCGCCGGGGCGGAGGCGCCAGGTGCGGACCTCGATGCCGAGGGCGGCCAGGCGCAGCCAGGGGGAGATGTTGGCCTCGTGGTCGAACTCGGTGACGATGATCTCGTCGCCAGGCGACCAGGTCTGGACGAGGGCCCGGGCGAGGCGGTCGAAGAGCTCGGTGGAGGTGGAGCCGAGGACCACCTCCGCCGGGGAGGCGGCGTTGAGCATCAGGGCGAGGGCGGCGCGGCCCTCGGCCACCCTCTCTCCGGCGAGGGCGGACGCGGCGTAGGTGGCGCCGAGTTGCACGTTGGAGCCGTAGAGGAACTCCGACATCCGCTCCACCACCTGGCGGGCGATCTGGGAGCCTCCGGCATTGTCGAGGAACACCTGGCTGCGTCCGAGCGCGGGGAAGCTGTCGCGCAGAAAGTCCTGGTCGAGCGGGGTCATGCGGTCCTTTCCCTCGGCGCGGCGGCCCTGCGGGCGGCGTCGCGGCGATGCGCGTGAGGAGCGGGAGCGCCCGCCCTGCCCCATGGCTAGCGCAGGCGGGCGGGCCTTGGCCATGGCGCGCGGGCCGCTTCAAAGGCGCCGGGGAGACGATCGTCGAACCGCCTAGACAATGAGCCGGTCCGAGAGAGGCTGCCTGATTCCAAGGCAATTTTCAGCGTCATGCCCCTGCGACGTCGAGGAAGGCTGGTCTTGGAGTTGGAATCATCGTCAATATGCTCCATTGTTCATCACGCGATGGAATGAAAATCGTCGCGAACAACAGGGATGAGAGAGATATGACCGCTAAATGGATCGCCGCCGCGGCGGCCGTGGCCGCCTTCGGCCTGCCGAGCGCCGGCTACGCGCAGGATACGCTCGCCACCGTCAAGGAGCGCGGCTTCCTGAACTGCCAGGTCGGCCTGCCGACCCCGGGCTTCTACGCGCTGGCCGACGACGGCACCTGGTCGGGCATGGACGTGGACATCTGCCGCGCCGTCTCGGCCGCCATCTTCGGCGACCCGGACAAGGTGGAGTACCAGTCCGTGACCTCGGCCGTGCGCTTCACCGCGCTGGCGAACGCCGAGTCCGACATGCTGTCGCGCACCACGACCTGGACGGCCGTGCGCGACACGCAGCTGGGCCTCGACTTCACCTACATCAACTTCTTCGACGGCCAGGGCTTCATGGTCCCCGTCGACAGCGGCATCAACTCCGCGCTGGAGCTGGACGGCGCCACGATCTGCGTGCTGACCGGCACCACGACCGAGCTGAACCTGGCCGACTACTTCCGCGCCAACGGCATGGAGTACACGCCCGTCACGAACGAGAACGTCAACGTGCTGGTCGAGACCTATCTCGGCGGCGGCTGCGACGCCTACACCAACGACAAGTCGGGCCTCGCCTCCCGCCGCTCGGCCTTCCCGACGCCGGACGAGCACAAGATCCTGCCCGAGACCGTGTCCAAGGAGCCGCTGGGCCCCGTGGTGCGCCAGGGCGACGACGCCTGGGCCAACATCGTGCGCTGGGTGCTCTTCGGCATCATCAACGCCGAGGAGATGGGCATCTCCTCCGAGAACGTGGCCGAAATCGCTGCGAACCCGGGCAACCCCGGCATCGCGCGCCTTCTCGGCTCGGAGGGCAACGTGGGCGAGGGCCTCGGCCTCGACGCCGACTTCATGGTCGACGTGATCTCCATGATCGGCAACTACGGCGAGCTCTATGAGAAGCACCTCGGCGCCAACACGCCGATCGGCATCCCGCGCGAGGGATCGCTGAACGCCCTGTGGACCCAGGGCGGCATCCTCTACGCCCCGCCGTTCCGCTGATGCGACCCCGCGGGGGGCGGTCCTGAACCGCCCGCCGCGCCTTCCTTCCGCACGAGGGGCCCCCCATGGCATTGGCAGACGACGCCCGCACCGGGCGCGACGGTCCGAGCGGACCGCTCGAGCGTATTCTGCGCGACGAGCGCAGCCGCTCGATCCTTCTGCAGGCGCTCACCTTGATCGGCGTCGTCGGCTTCATTGGCTGGCTGGCCTACAACACCATGGCCAACATGGCCGAGCGGAACATGTCCGCGGGGTTCGACTTCCTCGACGTGTCCGCGGGCTTCGGCATCGGCTTCACGCTGATCCCCTACCAGGAGAGCGACAGCTACATGCGGGTGTTCCAGGTGGGCATCCTCAACACGCTGCTGGTGGCGGTGGTGTCGATCTTCTTCGCGACGGTCCTGGGCCTTGTCGTGGGCCTGGCGCGGCTGTCGTCGAACTGGCTGATCGCCGTGGTCGCGCGCGCCTACGTGGAGCTGCTGCGCAACACGCCACTGCTGCTGCAGATCATCGCCTGGTTCTTCGGCGTCTTCAATCTGCTGCCCCGGCCGCGCGACAGCGTCGTGCTGGGCGAGGGGCTGGTTCTGAACAACCGCGGGTTCTACATGCCCGCGCCGGTGCCGCAGGACGGGTTCGGCGTCGTGCTGTTCGCCTTCCTGGCGGCGCTGGCCTTCGCCTTCGGCCTGAACAGCTGGGCGCGGCTGCGGCTGGAGAAGACGGGCAAGGATTTTCCGGCGCTCTCGATCTCCATCGCCACGGTGGTGCTGTTCCCGATCCTGGTGCACCTGGTGATGGGCTCGCCCCTGGGTTGGGACGTGCCGGAGCTTCGCGGCTTCAACTTCAACGGCGGCATGTCCGTGCCCCCGGCCTTCTGTGCGCTGATCGTGGCGCTTTCGGCCTACACGTCGTGCTTCATCGCGGAGATCGTGCGCTCGGGCATCCAGTCGGTCGGCAAGGGCCAGCTGGAGGCGGCGGGCGCGCTGAACCTGCCGTCGAAGTGGACCATGCGCCGCGTGGTGCTGCCCCAGGCGCTGCGGGTGATCATCCCGCCGCTGATCTCGCAGTACCTGAACGTCACCAAGAACAGCTCGCTGGCCATCGCCATCGGCTTTCCGGACCTTGTGAGCGTGTGGATGAACACCTCGCTGAACCAGTCGGGCCGCGCGATCCCGATCGTGGCGATGACCATGCTGTTCTACTGCGCGGTCAGCTTGTCGGTCTCGATGGTGATGAACCGCTACAACAAGCGCGCTTTGCTGAAGGAGCGCTGAGATGAGTTCGATCGCGGAGACCTTCGTTCCCAAGCCCGCGCGCCCGGCCCCCTCGACGACGATCGGGCCGGTGGCGTGGATGCGCAAGAACCTGTTCAAGGACATCCCCAACACGCTGCTGACGCTGGTGGGGCTGTACCTGACGATCTCGGTCCTCGGCTGGGTGCTGAACTGGGCGGTGTTCAACGCCATCTGGTCGGCCGAGAACCGGCGCGAGTGCCTGGACGCGGTCGGCCGCTCCGGCGCCTGCTGGCCGGGCGTCTACGCCTGGTTCGAGAATCTGATCTACGGGCGCTATCCCAAGGATCAGGTCTGGCGGATCAACGCGGCCTTCGCCATCCTGGTGATCTGGATGGTCCCGCTGTGGCTGCCCAAGGTGACCTCCAAGATCGCCATCGGCCTGGGCGCGGTGCTGTTCTTCCCGCTGCTGGCCAGCTACTTCTTCCTGGGCGGCGAAAAGGGGATCGTCTGGACCCTGCTGACGGCGATGGGCCTGGCCTACTTCGTGTGGGTCCTGGCGACCGCGGCGTCGGAGACGTTCGCGGGCCGCACCATCGGGCGGCAGGTGCTGGACGTCGCCGGGCTCGGCGGCATCGACGCCGACGAGGGCAAGCAGCGCAACGCGCTGCGCATCGCCGCGGCCGCGCTGGTTCTGATCTGCGCGCTGATTATCTCTCAGATCGAGTTCACGCTGGTGCGCACCAGCTTCTGGGGCGGGCTGTTCCTGACGCTGGTGATCTCGGGCTTCGGCATCACCTTCTCGCTGCCGGCGGGCGTGCTGCTGGCGCTGGGGCGGCGGTCGAAGATGCCGGTGGTGGCGGTGCTCTGCACCCTCTTCATCGAGCTCTTCCGTTCGGTGCCGCTGATCACGATCCTCTTCATGTTCAACACCATGCTTCCCCTGTTCATGCCCGAGGGCACGGAGGTGAACCAGCTGGTACGGGCCATCGTGGCCGTCTGCCTCTTCGCCTCGGCCTATATGGCGGAGGTGGTGCGCGGCGGCCTGCAGGCGATCCCCAAGGGCCAGTACGAGGCGGCGGATTCGCTGGGCCTCGGCTACTGGCAGACGACGACGCAGATCGTGCTGCCGCAGGCGCTGAAGATCATGATCCCGGCGATCGTGGGCAACTTCATCGGCCTCTTCAAGGACACCACGCTGGTGTCGATCATCGGCCTGTTCGATCTGATGAACATGGCGCGGGCCATCGGCGAGGACACCAACTGGCTGGGCCTGTTCATCGAGCCCTTCTTCACGGTGACGCTGATCTACTTCGTGTTCTGCTACGCCATGTCGTCCTATTCGATCGGGCTCGAGAAGAAACTGTCCAGGGGACATGAGCGATGATGGACGGCGACGTGCGCAAGACGGCGGTCGAGATCCTCGGCCTGAACAAGTGGTACGGCCAGTTCCACGTGCTCAAGGACATCGACCTGACGGTCTACGAGGGCGAGAAATACGTCATCTGCGGCCCCTCGGGCTCGGGCAAGTCAACGCTGATCCGCTGCATCAACCTGCTGGAGGAGCACCAGGAGGGGGAGATGGTCGTCGGCGGCGTGCACATGCAGAAGAGCGGCGCGAACCGGGCCGCGATCCGCAGCCAGGTCGGCATGGTGTTCCAGTCCTTCAACCTGTTCCCGCACATCACGGTGATGGAGAACTGCACGCTCAGCCAGATGCTGAGCCTCGGCCGGCCCAAGGCCGAGGCCGAGGAGATCGCGATGCAGCATCTGAGCCGGGTGGGCATCGCGGATCAGGCGCAGAAATATCCTCTGCAGCTTTCGGGCGGTCAGCAGCAGCGCGTGGCCATCGCCCGGGCGCTGTGCATGAAGCCGAAGATCATGCTGTTCGACGAGCCGACCTCGGCCCTCGATCCGGAGATGATCAAGGAGGTGCTGGAGGTCATGGTCGACCTGGCCGAAGAGGGCATGACCATGCTCTGCGTGACCCATGAGATGGGCTTCGCGCGGCAAGTGGCCGACCGGGTGGTGTTCATGGACGCCGGCGAGATCGTCGAGAGCAACGAGCCCGAGGCCTTCTTCCAGAACCCCCGCTACGACCGCAGCCGCGAGTTCCTCAGCCACGTGCTGTAAGCGGCCGCGCTCTTCGCGGGCGCGGCGGCCGGCGGGCGCGTCAGAGGTCGATCCGCGGCAGCGCGGCGACGTCGAGAACCGCGTCGGAGGGCATGGCGAAGCTTTCGTGCCGACCTGCCAGCGCCGTCGTCTGGACGGGGTTGTAGAGGGTCAGCCAGGCCGGATCTTCCTCCAGCAAGGCGTAGGCGCGGGCGTAGATCCGCGCGCGAGCCGGCGTGTCGACCGTGGCGCGCCCTTGGTCGAGCAGCGCTTCGACCTCGGCATTCGAAAACCCTTGCCACCAGGAGCCTTGCACCCGCGAGTCGATTTTTTCGTATAGCACGCGGAAGGTGCTGAGGGGGCTTGAGTCGAAGACGCAGAGGTCGCCGATCTCGCCGCGGCGGACGCGGTGGGCATAGGCCTCCCGGTCTTCGTGGAGGCGGATGTCGAGACGGACGCCGAGGGGGGCGAGTTGGCGGGCGAGCTCGGCGGAGAGGGCCTGAGCCTCGTCCGGCAGGCGCGTGGGGCAGTCTAGGGTCAGGGTCAGGTCGCCTGCGTGGCCGGCCTTGGCGAGGTTCTTCGGGGCGGCTTCAGGGTCCGGCGCGAGCTTGCGGCCGGAGGCGGCGCCCAGGGCCACGGGGGCCATGAAGCCGTGGAGCGGCCGCGCGGCGCCTTGGCGGCCGGCGGCGCACATGGCCTCGCGATCCAGCGCCTGCGCGAGGGCGCGGCGCAGGCGGGCGTCCGCCAACGGTCCCTCGGCGGCGTTCATCAGAAAGATGATGGAGACGGGGTCGAGGTGCTCGACGCGGGTGAAGTCTTGCGGCGGGAGCGTCGCGGCGAGGTCGGGGTGGAGGGCGCAGGCGATCTGCGCCTCGCCTGAGAGCAGACGCTCGACGCGCGCCTCGGCGGAGGGTTCGGCCTGCCAGCGAACCGTCGGGTTGGACGGGGCCCCGTTCCAATGGTCTTCGAAGGCGCGCGCCGTTACGCCGGTCTCGTCCGCGGTCTCGAACCGGTAGGGACCTGTGCCGCAGGGGGGGGCGGGGTTTCCGCCGTCGAGGGCGTCGAGCATCGACGGGGCGGCGATGAAGCCCTGCGCGAGGATGTCCGGCAGGTCGGCGACGGGGGCGGCGAGGTCGATGGCGAGCGTGGAAGAATCCTCGGCGCGGATGTCGGCGCCGCCGAGGTACTGGGCCCAGACGCCGGCGGCGCCGAGGGTGACGCCTCTTTCCTCGCGGGCCATGCGTCGGATGGAGCGAGCGGCGGCCTCGGCGTCGCAGGGGGCGCCGTCGTGGAAGCGGACGCCGGGGCGCATGCGGAAGCGCCAGGCGCGGGCGTCGTCGGAGACGCTCCAGTCGGTGGCGAGGGCGGGCGTGACCTTGGCGCCGTCGACGCGGACGAGCGTGTCGAAGAAGGCGCGCAGAAGGCTCAGCGAGGCCTTGGCGTCGGTGCAGTCATGGGGGTCGTCCCTCAAGACCGAGGGTTGGAGGATCGTGAGCATGCGGCGGGATTCTTCTCGGTGGGCGTCGGCGGTTCCATGAAGCGTAGGCGCCGCGGGGCTGTCCAGCGCCCTGCCCGGCTCAGGCGGCGTGGAAGTCGGCGAGTTCGGGGGCGCGGGTCATCTTCCAGTAGTCGACCAGGCGCCAGGGCATGACCGAGACGACGCGGCCGTGGGCGTTGCGGTAGTAGGTGGACATGCCCGGGTGGGACCAGACGAGCTGTTCGTGCTCGGCGTCGACGCGGGCCATGTAGGCGTCGTGGACCTCGCGGCGGACGTCGAGGGTGGCGAGCCCCTGCTCCTGCATGGCGAGGAGGCAGCCGAGGATGTAGCGGGCCTGGCACTCCGCCTGGAAGATGGCGCTGCCGCCATGGGCGAGGCCTGTGGCGGGGCCTTGCAGCATGAAGAGGTTCGGGAAGCCGGGGGCGGTGATGCCCAAATGGGCCTTGGGGTTCTCGTCGGCCCATTCGTCGGAGAGGCGGCGGCCGTCCCGGCCGGTGACGTTGAGGCGCGCGGCGAAGCGGGTGACGTCGAAGCCGGTGGCGAGGACGAGCACGTCGGCCTCGCGGGTTTTTCCGTCCCGGGTCTGCACGCCTTCGGGGGTGATGCGGGCGATGGGGTCGGTGACCAGCTCGACGTTGTCTCGGCGGAGCATTCGGTACCAGCCGTTGTCGAGGAGGATGCGTTTGCCGAAAGGGGGGTAGCTCGGCAGGCATTTGGCGAGGAGGTCGGGGCGGCCCTCGAGCTCGGCCTCGATATGGGCGGTCATCTCCTGGCGGTGACGGTCGTTGATGCGGTTGAGGGAGCGCTCGGGGTGCGGCCAGTCGGGGTCCTTGCGGAGGGTCCGCAGGAGGCCGTCGCCGTAGCGCCAGAGCATCGTGAAGCGGAACCACTCGGCGTAGAATGGGATCTTTTGCAGGAGGTGGCGGGCGCCGGCGCCCATGGGGTCGAGCAGGCGCGGGATCTCTCGGACCCATTGCGGGGTGCGCTGGTAGAGGGTGAGGGAGGCGGCCTCGCGGGAGAAGGGCGGGCCCATCTGGAGGGACGAGGCTCCCGTGCCGATGACGGCGATACTTTTTCCCGCGGCCTGGAAGTCCTCGGGCCATTGGGTGGAGTGGAAGGCGGGGCCGCGGAACGTGTCGAGACCCTCGATCTTGGCGATCTTGGCGTCGCTGAGAGGGCCTATGGCGCTGACGAGGGCGGAGGCGGTCAGGGTTTCCTCGCTCTGGGGCGTCTCGACGGTCACGCGCCAGGCGGCTTCTGCCTCGTCCCAGTCGCAGCGGGTGACACGGTGGTTGAAGCGGATGGCCTCGCGGACGCCGAAGTCGTGGGAGCGGCGGACCATGTAGTCGAACAGCTCGTCGCGGGGGGAGAAGAAGCGGGACCAGTCGTTTCGCTCGCCGAAGGAGAAGGAGTAGGCGTGGTTGGGGGTGTCGACGGCGCAGCCGGGATAGCGGTTGACGCGCCAGGTGCCGCCGACCTCGTCGCCCTCTTCGAGGACGACGTGGTCGATGTTCAGTTCGCGCAGCTGGGTCGCGAGGATCATGCCGGAGGCGCCGGCGCCGACGACGATCACCGGGTGAGGGAAGGGGCGCTTCGGCTCGGCCCAGCGGGTCAGGCGGCGAGATGAAAACCCCATCTCCTCGCGCATCATGGTCGCGTATTCGTCCCCGACGGGGTGGCCGAGGCAGGCAGACATCATCTCGACCATGAGGGCGTCGCCGGGGTCTTCGACGGCCGGAGGGGCCGCGGCGCGGATCAGGCGTGCGGCCTCGGCGCGGATCTCGTCGGCGATCTCGGGCGGCAGGCCGGCGTCCTCGTCGGCGATCAGCTTGACGTCGCGCTTGGGGGTGTAGGGCGCGGCGAGCCAGCGGCAGTCGCCGCTCAGGTGGAAGACGGTCATCAGGAGGACGCGCAGGTCGGCCTCTTGCAGGGCCGCCTCCAGGGTCGGGGCGTCGCCGTCCATCATGGCCGCTCTCCTGCCCGGCTCAATGCCGCCGGGACTTGTTGGAGGTGCCGGGCAGCGTGCCTTCCAGCTTAGCGATGATGGTCAGCATGACCTCGTCGGCGCCGCCGCCGATGGAGGTGAGGCGGCCGTCGCGGAAGGCGCGGGCGATGGGGCTTTCCCAGGTGTAGCCGTTGCCGCCCCAGTACTGGAGGCAGCCGTCGGAGACCTCGCGGATCAGGCGGCCCGTCTTCAGCTTGGCCATGGAGGCGAGGCGGGTGACGTCCTCCCCGCCGACATAGCGTTCGACAGCGGACCAGGCGAGGGCGCGCAGGGCCTCGACCTCCGTGCGCAGCTCGGCGAGGCGGAAGTGGACGACCTGGTTGTCGAGGACGGGGCGGCCGAAGACGGAGCGGTCGCCGGTATATTCGATGGTGCGGTCGATCATCTGGTTCATCCAGGCGGAGGCCTTGACGGCGGCCCAGAGCCGCTCCTCCTGGAACTGCATCATCTGGTAGGTGAAGCCCTTGCCGACCTCACCGACCACGTTCTCGGCGGGGACCCTGACCCCATCGAAAAAGATCTGCGCGGTGTCGGAGGACATCATGCCGATCTTGCGGATCTTGCGGCGCTCCACCCCCTTGGCGTCGAGCGGGACCATGATGAGGGACTTGTTGCGGTGGGGCGCGCCCTCTTCGGAGGTGTTGCACAGGAGGCAGACCCAGTCGGCCTTCATGCCGTTGGTGATCCACATCTTCTGGCCGTCGATCACCCAGTCGCCGCCGTCGCGGCGGGCGGTGGTCTTCAGCGCCGCCACGTCCGAGCCGCCGGAGGGTTCGGAGACGCCGATGCAGGCGACGGCCTCCCCGGCGATGGCGGGGGCGAGAAACTCCTTCTTGAGATCGTTGGAACCGAAGCGCGCCAGCGCCGGCGTCGCCATTTCCGTCTGCACGCCGATGGCCATGGGGACGCCGCCGCAGGGCAAGGCGCCGAGCGACTCGGCGAAGACCATCGAGTAGGAGAAATCGAGCCCGAGGCCGCCGCAGGCCTCGTCGTACTTGATGCCCAGCAGGCCCAGATCGCCGAGCTTGGGGAACAGCTCGTGCGACGGGAACTGCTCGGCGTCCTCCCACGCCTCGACGTGGGGAACGATCTCCTCGGCGATGAAGCGGTCGGCCGTGCGGCGCAGCGCCTCGTGCTCGGCGGTCAAGATCATGGCGGGTCCTCCCGATCCCTTTTGGAGCGGAGGGTGGGGGTTCGTAGCCGGCGATGCAACGCAGGAGGGCGACGTCGCGGAAGATCAAGGGTTGAGGCGGCGGGCCGGGTGGGAATTAATGCGACGGAGCCCGCGGCAGACGGGCCGGTCAGGGAGGAGAACGCCGATGGGCGGCCGGGTCGCGCGCAAGGTCGCGCTGGTCACGGGCGCAGGCTCGGGCATCGGGCGCGCCTGCATCATGGCGCTGGCGGCCGAAGGGGCGCGGGTGATCGCCGCGGACCTCGACGGCGCGGCGGCGGAGGCGACGGCCGAGGCGGCGCGCGAGGCCGGCGGCGCGGCGCGGGCCGAGGCGCAGGACGTCTCCGACGAGGCGGACTGGCTGCGGGTGCTGGGCGCCGTGCGCGCGGCCGAAGGGCGGCTCGACGTGCTGGTCAACAACGCCGGCATCGGCGGCGGCGGGCGGACCTTGGCCGAAACCTCGCTCGAGCAATGGCGCGAGGTGCAGGCGGTCAACGCCGAAGGGGTCTTTCTGGGTTCCCGCCACGGCGCGGCGCTGATGGCCGAGGGCGGCGGCGGCTCGCTGATCAACATCTCCTCCAGCTACGGGTTGCTGGGGGCGCCGAAGGCGGCGCCCTACTGCGCGTCCAAGGGCGCGGTTACGCTGCTGACCAAGGCCCATGCCATCGAATGCGGCCAGGCCGGGACCGGCGTGCGCGTGAACTCCGTCCATCCGGGTTTCATCGAGACGGCGCTGACGGCGGAGCGCTTCGGCTCCGACAAGGCGCGGGCCCTGATGATGTCGCGCACGCCCCTCGGCCGGCTCGGCCGGCCCGAGGACGTGGCGGCCTGCGTGCTGTTCCTCGCCAGCGACGAGAGCGCTTTCATGACCGGCTCCCAGCTGGTCGTGGACGGCGGCTATTCGGCGATCTGAGTCCCTTCGACGGAGGCTTACTCGATGTACCGACCGACGCTCGAAAAGGCCCTTTTCCCTGAGCAGACCGACCAGCCGGTCATCGAAAAGACCATCGGGCAGCTGTTGATCGAGGCCGAGGCGTCGGACCCGGAAGCCTCGTCGATCCTCGAGGTGGGACTGAACGGGGAGACGGGGCGCGAGTGGACCTATGCGCAACTGCTGCACGACGCGCAGGAGCTTGCGCGGGCGCTGAGCACGCGCTTCGCGAAAGGCGAGCGCGTGGTCGTTTGGTCGCCCAACACGCCCGAGTGGATCATCCTGGAGTATGCCTGCGCGCTGGCCGGCGTGACGCTGGTGACCGCCAACCCGGCCTACCAGGCGAAGGAGCTGGCCTACGTGCTGCGCCAGTCGGGCGCCGTCGCGCTGTTCCTCGTCCACGAATACCGCGGCAACCCCATGGCCCGCATCGCAGCCGAAGCGGTCAAGGACGCGCCGGCCGTGCGCGAGGTGGTCGACACGGAGGATCCGGCCGGAATGCTCGCCCGTGGCGACAGGCCGGAGGCGCTGCCTGAGGTGATGCCGGACGACGAGGCGATGATCCAGTACACCTCCGGCACCACCGGCTTTCCAAAGGGCGCGCGGCTGTCGCATCGGGGGCTCGTCACCAACGCCAACCATTTCATGGCGCGCGCCGGGGTCCGGCATGGCGACGTCGTCTGCTCCTACATGCCGATGTTCCACACCTCGGGCTGCGCGATGTGCGTTCTCGGCGCGGCGCAGCGGGCGGCGAAGGTGGTGCAATTCCGCATTTTCGACCCCCATGCGGTTCTGGATCGGACCGAGGCGGACCGCATAGCCTTCGTCTTCGGCGTGCCGACCATGCTCGTGGCGCTGCTGGAGGCTTACTCGGTCAAGCCGCGGGACCTGTCGAGCGTGCGGGTCGCGATCTCCGGCGGGTCGATGGTGGCGCCTGATCTGGTCAAGCGGATCTCCGACACGTTCGGGTGCGACTTCCAGATCGTTTACGGCCAGACCGAAACCTGCCCGCTGATCTGCGAGCATCAATCCACCGACAGTTTCCAGGACAAGTGCGAGACGCTGGGCCAGCCCATGCCGCGGATGAGCGTGGCGATCCGCCGGGTGGAGGACGGCTCGATCGCCGATCTCGGCGAGATCGGGGAGATCTGCGTGAAGGGCTACAACGTGATGCTCGGCTACAACGACGACCCCGAGGCGACGGCAGCGGCGATCGGGGAGGACGGATGGCTGCGGACCGGGGACCTCGGGACAATGGACGCCCCCGGCTACCTGCGGATCACCGGCCGGGTGAAGGAGATGATCATCCGCGGCGGCGAGAACCTGTTCCCGGCTGAGATCGAGAATCGGCTGCTGGAGCATCCGGATGTGGCCGAGGTGGCGGTGGTCGGCCTTCCCGATGACAA
>JBCCPD010000006.1:0-29906 GCA_039025075.1 Pseudomonadota bacterium
CGCGGTATTGGAGCAACTGCAGATCGATGCGCGCTATGCGCAATATGAGGAGCGCCAACGGCGAGATGCGGAAAGCTTGCGGCGGAGCGAAGCGCAGCCTCTCCCGCCCGACATCGACTATTCTGCGCTGTCAGGTCTCTCAGGCGAACTGCGGGAGAAGCTGGATGCGGCCCGGCCGTCGAACCTGGGACAGGCCTCGAGGATCGAGGGAATGACGCCTGCGGCTCTTACGCTTATCTTGATTCATTCCAAGCGCAAGCGAGATGCAGCGTGACGGAGCAAGAGGCGCGAACGCAGCTCCTCGCCAGCGGTGTTTCACGTGAAACGTTGGACCGTCTGAATGCGCTTGCAGGGTTGATCGCCAAGTGGACGAAACGCATCAACCTGATATCGCCGACGTCTGTCGAGCGTATTTGGAGCCGACATATCTTGGACAGCGCCCAAATCGGACGCCATGGACCGTTGACCGTTGCCACTTGGGCCGACTTGGGCTCTGGCGGCGGCTTGCCCGGTCTTGTCGTCGCGGCCCTCAGGAGCGGCGTGGACACGTCCCTTGAAACCACCCTGATCGAGTCCGACCAGCGCAAATGCGCTTTCCTATCCACTGCATCTCGCGAGATAGGCGTCAACGCTCGCATCCTTGCGCAAAGGGTGGAAACCATCGTCGACGTGTCCTTCGATGTCGTTTCCGCCCGCGCCCTAGCCCCGATGGATCGACTGCTGTGTTTGGCGCAACCGCTGACGGCCGAGGGCGGGCGCATGCTCTTTCTCAAGGGCGCTAATGCGCAAGCTGAATTGACCGCCGCAAACGAGACCTGGAATATGGAGGTGGTGCGCCATCAGAGCGTCACCGACCCAGCTGCGACGATCCTGGACGTTCGAAAAGCGGTTCGCCGGCATGAACACCTCGGCTGACACGTCCATGAGCCGCCAACGCAGCCAGGTCATCGCTGTCGCTAACCAGAAGGGCGGCGTCGGCAAAACCACCACCAGCATCAACCTCGCCGCAGCGCTCAGCGAACTCGGACAGAGCGTTCTGTTGGTGGACCTCGATCCTCAGGGAAATGCGTCCACCGGCCTGGGCATTGATCATGACCGACGAGATCGCACCGCCTACGACCTGCTCGACGGCGGTGATCCCATGGAAGATCTCGCGCAGCCCTGCGCCGCGCCCGGTCTGGACATCATCCCCGCCACCCAGGATCTCGCCTCGGTGGATGTCGATTTCGTCGATGATCCCCATCGAGCGCGCCGCCTCTCCGCGCGCCTCAAGCTGACATTGCCGCACGATCGGTGGGACGTCGTCCTGTTCGACTGCCCCCCTTCGCTGAACCTGCTGACGGTGAATGCGCTCGCGGCGTCGGACGCCGTTCTCGTGCCGTTGCAATGCGAGTTCTTTGCCATGGAAGGTCTCACGCAACTACTTGAAACACTGAGACAAATTCGCACGTCGGTCAATCCCGACCTGCGGGTCGCCGGCATCGTCCTGACCATGTACGACCGCCGCAACCGGCTCTCCGAGCTCGTGGCCAACGATGTCCGCGCCGCTTTCGGCGACGATGTCTTCCGCACGGTCATCCCGCGAAATGTCCGCCTGTCCGAGGCGCCCTCGCACGCCCTTCCCGCCACGCTCTACGACCCGCAAAGCGCCGGGGCGCTCGCCTATCGCGCCCTGGCCCATGAATATCTCGAGCGCCGCTCGACCCAACCCGTCGCTGCCCGGTGAGCACGCCCGCCGTGCCGGTCCTTTCTTGCCCCTCCCCGAATCAAGGAACCCCGCCATGACCCGCCGTCCTCCCTCCAAGGGCCTCGGCCGCGGTCTCAGCGCGCTTTTGGGCGAGGCCGGCCCCGAGGGCGCGCAGCCGTCGTCGCAAAACGCCGCGCCGGTGCCGATCGACCTGATCAAGGCCAATCCCGCGCAGCCTCGCCGCCGCTTCGACGAAGCCGCTTTGCAGGAGCTCACGGCTTCCATCGAAAGCCGCGGCGTTCTTCAGCCGCTGATCCTTCGACCCGACCCGTCCGGCGAGGGCTATCAGATCGTCGCCGGCGAGCGTCGCTGGCGTGCCGCCCAGCGCGCCCGCTTGCACGAGATTCCAGCGCTCATCCGCGACCTCGACGACGCCCAGGTCCTCGAAATCTCCATCGTCGAGAACGTCCAGCGCGCCGATCTCACCCCGCTCGAGGAAGCGCGCAGCTATGCCCGCCTGTCGAGGGACTTCGGCCACACCCAAGAGCAGGTGGCCAAGCTCGTCGGCAAAAGCCGTCCGCATGTGGCCAACATGATGCGCCTTCTGGCCCTGCCCGACGCGGTGCTCGACATGATGGAGCAAGGCCTGATCACCGCCGGTCACGCGCGCGCCCTCGCCAACGATCCCGACCCCGTCGGCCTCGCCGCGCGCATCGCATCGGAGGGCCTTTCCGTCCGCGAAGCCGAAGCTCTGGCCCGCAGACGCAAGGACGTCTCCCCCAAATCGCCCCGCGCCGCGCGCGCCGGCAAGGATCCGGATACGCTCGCCCTCGAAGCTGATCTCAGCGCCGCTCTCGGTCTCGACGTCGCCTTGCAACCGCGACTGCAGGACCCTTCGACCGGCGAGCTGCGTATCCGCTACGCGTCGCTGGACGATCTCGACGGCCTCTGCCGGCTGCTGACGCAGGGTAATTAATAGGAGAATCAATTATTTAAGGCTCGCCAGTCGCACTGCCAGCCGTTGGACCTCGGCGCCATCGGGCCCGACGCTGGAGGAGCGCAGCCTCAGCTCCGTTTCCAGAACCGCCGCAAGACCGGCCTCCAAAGCCGTCGAAGGCCAATCGCGAGCCGCCTGCACCAACCGATCCCGCCGCGCTCCGAAGACCGGCGGCCGCAGGCGCGCCGCCGCCGAGGCGGGCCCCTCCTGCGCATGGGCGAGCGCATGCAGCTGTCGCAGTCGTCTCCCCAGCGCCATCGACACGGTCGCCGCCGTAGCGCCTCGCGCCATGGCCCGCGCCATGGCGTCGGCTGTCGCCGCCGGTCGCCGCGCCGTCACCGCTTCGACCACCTCGTCGGCGTCGCCCTGCGCCAAGCCGGGCATGCAGGCCGCCACGTCGTCGGCCCCGGCCGCCTCCTCCCGCCCGAACATGTAGAGCGACAGCGACGCCAACATCCCTCGCGTCTCCGCCGGATTCAGCGACCCCGCCGCGGCGACGAGCGCTTCCATCCCGTCCTCGGCGACCGCGGTCAGCCCATGCTCCGCGAGAATCTCTCGCATTTCCGCAGTCGACGGCGCTCGCGCCTCTATGGGCGCGGCCAGCAAAGCCCGCCCGCCCTCGAACAGCTTTCGAAGCTTGGACCGCGCCGGCAAAATCCCGGCCAAAGCGATCAAGACCCCGCCGCCCGGCGCCAGCCCGTCCACCGCCTGCGCCACCGCCTCCGCCGCCCCATCGCCGGCGGAGGTCATCGCCACGACCGGCCTGCCGCCGAACAGTCCGCCTGCCCGCAGCGCCGCGGCCAGCGCCGCCGGATCGCGCCGCGCCGCCGGCCCGTCGGTCCAAGTCAGCTCCGACCCTTCCCCCCCGGCCGCGATCAATCGTCGAGACAGGTCGGACCGCACCGCATCCACCTCGGCCGCGTCGGCCCCGTAAAGAAGATAGCCCACCACGTTCGGATCGGGATCCCGCAGCGCCGAGGGCGCCTGCTGCGCCGAAACCCGCATTTCACGCGGCGTCGCGCGTGGCGAGCGCCGCCGACGCGGCCGTCGCGATGCGCTCCGCCAGATCCTGCGTCACCCGCGCTTCTGCATCCCGTCGCGCCGCTCGGGTCGCGAAGAGGCTGGCGGTGGCCGAATAGGCCGACAGGCTCTGCTCGACGCCCTCGATCGCCGTCTCGCCCAGGCCGGTCAGCCGCCAGCGGCTCTCCCCCCGCACCACGAACCGGGTGATCGAGCTGTCGGCGGTGATCGCCAGGCCGCTGTCCGAGAGCGTCAGGTCGGCCGTCAGCCGGTAGGGAGCCTGCGCGCCGGCGCGGCCCAGCCGCGCCTGCAGCCGCTCGCGCAACGCGAAGCCGAGCCGTCCGCGCGGCACGATCATCTCGACCTCGCCGTAAAGCGCGCGCGCGGCCCCGTCCGGCCCCAAAGCGGGCCGAAACCCGCAGCCGGCGGCGCCGGCGCCCAGCGCCAGCAGGATCAGCGCGCGCCGGCGGTCAAACGACGACATTCACGATGCGTCCCGGCACGACGATCACTTTGCGCGGCCCGGCCTCGCCCAAGTGCTTGCGCACGCCCTCGTCGGCCAGCGCCGCCGCTTCGACCGAGGCGGCGTCGGCATCCGCCGCCACCTTGATCTCCGCCCGCCGCTTGCCGTTGACCTGAACCGGCAGGACGATCGTGGCCTCCTGCAGCAGCGTGGCATCGGCCTGAGGCCAGGGCGCGCCCGTCAAAAGTCCCTCGCCTTGCAAAGCGGACCACAGCTCCTCGGCGAAATGCGGCACGAACGGACTGGCGAGCCGCGCCAGCGTCTCCAGTGCCTCGCGTCGCGCGAAGCCCAGGCCGGCCTCGGTTCCGGTCTTGCCCAGCGCGCCGGCAAGCTCGTAGAGCCGGGCGATCGCCTTGTTGAAGGCGAAGCCTTCGATGTCGGCCGTCACGTCTCGGATCGCGCGATGGGTGGCGCGGCGCAGGTCCATCGCGGTCTGGGAGATGTCCGTCGGGGCGGAGCCGCCGGCCGGCGCCAGTTCCGCCTCCGCCATCAACCGCCAGACTCGCTGCAGAAAGCGATGCGCCGCCTCGGCCCCCGCCGCGGTCCACTCCACGTCCCGCTCGGGAGGCGAATCGCTCATCACGAACCAGCGGGCGGTGTCGGCGCCGTAGCGAGCCACGATGTCCTCGGGCGCCACGACGTTCTTCTTGGATTTGGACATCTTGATCGACGGCCCGATCTCCACCGCCGCTCCGTCGGCCAAGGCGATCGCGCCGTCCGAGCCTCGTTCCACCTCCTCCGGCGTCAGCCAGCGGCCGGCCGCGTCGCGATAGGTCTCGTGACAGACCATGCCTTGGGTGAAGAGCGCCTGGAACGGCTCATGGTTCGCCTCGGCCAGATGCCCGCACTTGGCCATCGCCCGGGCGAAGAAGCGCGAATAGAGCAGGTGCAGGATCGCATGCTCCACCCCGCCGATATACTGGTCGACGTTCATCCAGTAGGCGGCGGCCTCGGGATCCGTCGGCGTCTCCGCCTTCGGCGCGGTGAAGCGCGCGAAATACCAGGAGCTGTCGACGAACGTGTCCATCGTGTCCGTCTCCCGCTTGGCCGGGCCGCCGCAGGCGGGACAGACGCAGTCGCGCCAGGTCGGGTGCCGGTCCAGCGGGTTGCCGGGCTTGGAGAAATCCACGTCCATCGGCAAGGCGATGGGCAGGTTCTCCTTCTTCTCCGGCACGATGCCGCAAGCCTCGCAATGCACCACCGGGATGGGGCAGCCCCAATAGCGCTGCCGGCTCGCGCCCCAGTCGCGCAGGCGATACTTCACCTGGCCCTGTCCTAGCCCCTGCGCCTCCATCCAGTCGATGGTCCGATCGATGCCGTCCTGCGAGGTCGCCTCGCCGATCCCGGCGAAATGGTCGGAGTAGATCACCGTATCCGTCTTAGGCGGAACGAGAGCTTCGTCGCCGACAGGGGTCTCGTCGCCGGGCAGAAAGAAGGCGTTGGGCGCGGGCAGCCCGTACTTGCGCGCGAAGTCCAGATCGCGCTGATCATGGGCCGGACAGCCGAACACCGCGCCCGAGCCGTAGTCCATCAGAACGAAGTTCCCGACCCAGACCGGCAGCGCGCGGTCCGGATGGACCGGGTGCCGCACCCGCAGACCCGTATCGAACCCCTTCTTCTCGGCCTTCTCGAACGCCTCTTCGGTGGTGTCCATCTTCCGGCATTCGGCGTTGAAGGCCGCCAGTTCGGACGCGCCGGCCTCCAACGCCTTCGACAGAGGATGGTCCGGCGCGATGGCGATGAAGGAGGCGCCGTTCAGCGTGTCCGGCCGGGTGGAGTAGCAGAGGATCGCGTCGAACCCCTCCGGCGCGTCCTCCAGCGCGAAGGGGATCTCGATGCCCCGGCTCTTTCCGATCCAATTGCGCTGCATCAGGCGCACCTTGTCGGGCCAGCTCTCCAGCCCGTCGATGCTGTCGAGCAGATCCTCGGCGAAGTCGGTGATCCGGAAGAACCACTGCGCCAGCTCCCGCCGCTCGACCTGCGCGCCGGAGCGCCAGCCCTTGCCGTCGATCACCTGCTCGTTGGCCAAGACCGTCATGTCCACCGGATCCCAGTTGACCATCGCGCTGCGGCGATAGACGAGGTCTTGCTCCATGAAATCCAGGAACAGCGCCTGCTGCTGGGCCATGTAGTCCGGGTCGCAGGTGGCGAATTCGCGCGACCAGTCGAGGCTGAGACCCATGGGCTCCAGCTGCGCCTTCATCACCGCGACGTTGGAATAGGTCCATTCGGAGGGGTGGATCCCCCGCTCCATCGCCGCGTTCTCCGCCGGCATGCCGAAGGCGTCCCATCCCATCGGGTGCAGCACGTTGAAGCCGCGCGCCATCTTGTAGCGCGCCACCACGTCGCCCATCACGTAGTTGCGCACATGACCGATATGGATGCGCCCCGAGGGATAAGGGAACATCTCCAGCACGTAGTATTTGGGCCGGTCCGGGTCGATCTCGGCGCGAAACAGACCGGCCTCGTCCCAGGCGGCGCGCCAGCGCGGTTCGGCGGATGCGGGGTCGTAGCGGCTCATCGGCGGAGGGCCTTTTCGGTCCGGTCGGGCTGAAACGCGGGTGTAGGCTCCCGCGCTCCGCGATTCAATCGCGGCGCTCGCCGGACGCCGGCGGCGCGTCGAACGATCGATCCCGACTCGCCCCTGATTGGCGCGCGTCTCGCCTTCGCCCGGCGCTCCGCCTCACCCCTGCTCGGCCGCCAGGTCCGACACGCGCAGCTGCCGCGCTCGCGTCAGAATCGCATCTTCCAGCGACCGGGGGGTCGCGCTCGACACCTCGGCAGGCCGCCAGGCGCCCGCATCGTCCAACGTCTCCCGGAACACGGCGACCTGAAGGGCGTTCGCCTCCAGCAGCGGCTGGCTGATGTAGACGGTCACCTTGAACCGCTCGTCCGTCGCGCCGTCCGCCGCCGCCCAATCGGTGGCGATGACGCCGCTGAATGGATCGGTGGAGGCGAGCGGCAGGAAGTTCAGCGTGTCCAGCGATGCGCGCCACAGGTACCGGTTCACCGGAAGGTTCTGACCCGTCGGCCCGCCCTCGCGGTTGAAGGAGAACAGATCGCCCAGCGTCTCGGGCTCGTCGAAACGGGAGCCCTGGACCGACTCGCGATCGGTCAGCTCCGTGCCCTGCTGGCGGTTGGGGCTGCCGCCGCAGGCGGTCAAGGCCGCCGCGGCGGCGATGACCAGCGCGGCGCGCGCGGCCGCCCGCGGCAGTCCGTTGGTCCGGGCGTCGATGCGAGTCATCCCAAGGTCGTCCCTGTTTCGCGCCGGCCCGGCGCGCCCGGGCAGGAGATAGCCATGGAATCCTGCCGTTGCAAAGGCGTCGCCCTCGCCGCCCCCCGCCCCGTTCCAAGGCGAAGCCTGCCGTCGGCGACTGCGGCACGCCAGGACGCGTCGAGCCTTTGTAGCAATTGCGCCACAAGATCGCCGCCGCGCGATCGTCGCTTGGGCATCGGCATTGACCGCAAGGGCGCTTCGGGCGACACGGGCTGCGTATTCATCGATCCCGCAGGATCGGTGGATGGGGAAGAGACCGAAACGAAACAACCCACCTGCGAGGGACACGATGAAAAAGATCCTCTTCGCGACGACCGCGATCGCGGCCTCCGCCGCCGCCGGCGTCGCTCTCGCCGCCGAAAGGCCGACCGGCTCCGTCAACGGCTACATGTTCATGGGCGCCGGCCTGTCGGACTCCAACGCCGACAGCGAGACCGAGGTCGGAATTCTGCGCGACGGCGAAATCCACCTCACCTACCGCGGCTCCTCCGACAACGGCCTGACCTTCGACGGCCGGGTCGAGCTCGAGGCCTTCACCGCGGCCGACCAGATCGATGAGAACTGGGCCCGCGTGTCCGGCTCCTTCGGCTCGGTCCTGATCGGCTCCAACGACACCGCGGCCGACAACTTCGGCGACGTGGGCATCCTCTACGGCCCCGGCGCGCGTCTGGCCTACTACGACGGCTTCGGCGTCGTGCCGAGCGAGTTCTCCGACGACGGCGGCGACGCCCTGGGCATCCGCTACGCCACGCCGAGCATCTCCGGCTTCACCGCGGCGGTCTCCTACCATCCGTCGGGCGCCACCGAAGGGGCCAACGACACCGGCTACGGCTTCGCGTCCACGCCTGCTCCGGGAATCGGCGGCGGCGGCGGCGGCGCGCCGAAGGACATCTTCTCGCTGGCGGCCAACTACTCCGGCGACTTCGATGCCTTCTCGTTCTCCATCGGCGGCGACTACACCGCCGCGGACAACACCAACCTGCGCGAAGTGTGGTCCGTGGGCGCCGAGGTCGGCTTCTCCGGCTTCACGCTGGCGGTGCACTACGAGGGCAACGAAGCGGCGAACGAAGACGACATCGCCATCGGCGTCCAGTACAAGACCGGTCCGTGGACGGTCGCGGGCGGCTACTCGAACTCGGACATCTCCGGCGGCCCCGACATCGACTCGTTCGGCGGATGGGTGACCTACGCGCTGTCGCCGGGCGTGACCGCCGCGGCCGGCATCGAGTACGGCGAGCAGGGCAACGTCGACGCCTACAACGCCCTGACCTACCTCGCGATCTCCTTCTGATCGCGACCGAAAGGTCCAGAGCTTCGGAAGGGAGCGGCCTCGGCCGCTCCCTTCTTCTTTGGGCGAAGGTCCGCGACCGCTTGATCCGAGCGCGCCGGGACGATAGCCCCGGCGCATGAGTCTCCAGGACGTCCAGACCCGCCTCGCCGACGCCGCCCGCAAGGCCAAGCGCGACCCCGCCTCCATCGCCCTCGTCGCCGTGTCCAAAGTGCAGCCCGACGCGCGCGTCCAGGCGGTGCTCGATGCCGGCCAGCGGATCTTCGGCGAGAACCGCGTGCAGGAGGCTGAGCGTCGCTGGGCGGACCGTCGCGCCGCCGACCCGTCGCTGGAGCTGCACCTGGTCGGGCCGCTGCAGACCAACAAGGTCGCCAAGGCGCTCGAGGTCTTCGACGTCATCCAATCGGTCGATCGCCCCAAGCTCGCCGCCAAGCTCGCGGACGCCGTGCAGACCCGCGGGTCCGCCCCGCGGCTCTTCGTGCAGGTCAACACCGGGGAGGAGCCGCAGAAGGCCGGCATCCTGCCCGCCGATGCCGACGCCTTTCTGGCGGAGTGCCGCGGGCCCCTCGGCCTGACCGTCGAGGGCCTGATGTGCATCCCCCCGGTCGATGAAACGCCGGCCCTGCACTTCGCGCTCCTCGCCAAGATCGCCGAGCGCAACGGGCTCAAGGGCCTCTCCATGGGCATGTCCGCCGATTTCGAGACCGCCGTCGCCTTCGGCGCCACCCATGTCCGCGTCGGCTCCGCCGTCTTCGGCGCCCGCGACTACGGTTGAACGGCGCGTCCAGGCCCCGCCAGCGCAGCGTCTCGCCGAGAACGCCCGCAGGGCGGTCGAGGCGCCCGGCCCAACGGGAGGGGTCGCCCGAAGGGCGGCGCCGACGGGCGGGAGCGCCTCCCTTGACGGATCGCGCCGGCCTCGCCTCAGCCGCGCACCACGACCCGCCGCCAGGGCTGCCAGCGGCCCAGGATCCAGATCAGATCGCGCCGCGCGAAAGCCACGCAGCCCTCGGTCGCCCGTCGCGGCGCGCGCCAGACGTGCAGGAAGATGGCGCTGCCCGCGCCGGAGACGGTCGGAGAGCGGTTGAAGTCCAGCACGCCCACCAGATCGTAAAGCGGGTCCGGCCGGCGCAACCGCTCCGCCGAACCGGGGAAGGGCGCCTGAACCGCCGCATTGTAGGCCGCCGCTTGCGGATCGTCGCACCAGACGTCCCGGGGGCCGATCGGGCGGGTCCCGGGCCCGCGGCCCGGCGCGGCGAGGCGGTCAGCTCTGAAAAGGACCTGCTCCAGCCGCCAGACGCCGACGGGCGTGACCCCGTCGCCTTCGCCCGCCTTGACCCCGACGCCTCCGCGCCCCACGGCGCAGACCATGCGCCGGCCGTCCATCCGCGCGCCGGTCCGGTCCACCGCCAGGTCCCAGCGCCGCGCTCTCGGCGACGCGATCACAGCAGGTGGCCGCTCTTGGCCGCCTTGGTCTGCAGATAGCCCTCGTTCTGCCGCGTGCGGCCGACGATCAGGGGAACCCGCTCCGCCACCTCGATGCCGGAATTCGACATCATGCCGACCTTGCGGGGATTGTTGGTCAGCAGCCGCACCGACGAAAAGCCCAGCCGCCGCAGCATCGTCGCGCCGATCCGAAAGTCCCGCTCATCGTCCTCGAAGCCCAGCCGGTGGTTCGCTTCGACCGTATCAAACCCCTGATCCTGCAGCGAATAGGCCCGCATCTTGTTTGCGAGCCCGATGCCGCGCCCCTCCTGATTGAGGTAGAGCAGCACGCCGTGGGACGCCTCGCCCATGGCGCTCAGCGCAGCGCGCAGCTGCGGCCCGCAATCGCATTTCAACGAGCCGAGCACGTCGCCCGTGAAGCAGGCGGAGTGCAGGCGCGCCAGAACCGGACGGTCCCGCGCCGGGGCGCCGATCTCCACCGCGTAGTGCTCCTCCGTCCCGTCGCCGGGACGGAACACGTGCACCCGCGTCGCCTCGGCCGCGACGATGGGAACCCGCGCGGCGCTGACCGGAGCGATGGAGACGGCCTGCGCCTCCGCCGTCAGCCAAGCGTCCACGTCGATCACCGTCAGGCCGCGCGCGCCATAGGCCTCGGCCGCCTCGGCCGAGGGCAGGCGCGCGGTCACCGCCGCCGGCAGCAGCTGCGCCTGCTTGGCGAGCCGCACGGCGGCGCGGTGCAGCCCCGCATCCCCGCCTCGCCGGCTGACGAAGGGCCCTTTCATCGGCGCATCGAGATCGGTTTGAGGGTCCGCCGTCGCCCGGATGCGCCGCAAATCGAAGCCGCCCGTCGCCGTCTCGTCCAGGGCCAGGCGCGCCACGTCGCCGTCGTAGGCGCGCGCCTTCAGCGTCTGCGCCCGCCAGGCGGTGATCACCAGATCCGCCTCGCCGGCGCCGCGCAGGGCGGCGAGCCGGTCCTCGCTCAACGTCTCCGCCGCGCCGGCCAAGGCGGCGGCCCCGCCGCGCACCAGCACCACCGCCGCGCCCAGGCGAAGCTCCGCCCGCGCGCGGGCCACCTGCTCCTCTATGCTCAGCTCAAGCGCCATGGCGGCTCCTTCCTCGCATGCTCCCTTAGCGCGGGGCGCGACGGGTTGAAACAAAGCGCGTTCAGGCCTGACGTCTCCGTGACACAGGGTTTCAACGGCTTCCCGCACGTCGCGCCGCTCTCCATCTGCCGCGGCAACGCCATCGCATTGGGAGCCGCCGCCATGCCCGTCCTTCGCAAGATCCTCCTCGTCGACGACGATCCGGACCTGCGCGACGCCCTCGCCGACCAGCTGGTCCTGACCGAAGACTACGACGTCTTCGAGGCGGACAACGGCGCCGCCGGCCTCGAAAAGGCCAAGGCCGCGCTCTACGATCTGGTGATCCTCGACGTGGGCCTGCCGGACATGGATGGGCGGGAGGTCTGCCGCCTGATGCGCAAGCAAGGCGTCAAATGCCCTGTGATCATGCTCACCGGGCATACCTCGGACGCCGACACGATCCTCGGCCTCGACGCCGGCGCCAACGACTACATTCCCAAGCCCTTCAAGTTCCCGGTGCTGCTGGCCCGCATCCGCGCCCAGCTGCGCCAGCATGAGCAGTCGGAGGACGCGGTCTTCGCCATAGGCCCCTACACCTTCAAGCCGGCCATGAAGATGCTGGTGGACGAGGCCGAAAAGAAGGTCCGCCTGACCGAGAAGGAGACCAACATCCTCAAGTTCCTCTACCGCGCCAACGACGCGGTGGTGCCGCGGGACGTCCTGCTGCACGAGGTCTGGGGCTACAACGCCGGCGTGACCACCCACACGTTGGAGACGCACATCTACCGTCTGCGCCAGAAGATCGAGCCCAATCCGTCGGAAGCGCGGCTTCTGGTCACGGAATCGGGAGGCTACCGGCTGGTCGTCTAATTCGCCTGACGCCATGGCTTGATCGGCTCGCTTGTCGGCCCAATATTAATGGCAGCCCGGACGAAGGACGCCCATTTGAACTGGGCGCCGCGGTCGACCCCCCCCTCACGACCGCGATCCCTTCGTCAGGGACAGCGCCCGGCGGACCCCCTCCCGCCGGGCGCGACCGTTTTCGGGGCCGCGCCGCGCGATGCGGGTTGCGGGGGCCGGGACGGGCGGCGAAGGTCGCGCCTCCCCGCCGCTGCCGGAGCGTCCCATGCCCTTGACCATCTGCACCTGGAACATCAACTCCGTCCGCCTGCGCGAGGGGCTCGTCGCCCGGCTGCTGGAGGAGGAGCGGCCGGACGTCCTGTGCCTGCAGGAGACCAAGAGCCCGGTCGACAAGATCCCTACGGAAGCGTTCGAGGCGCTGGGGTACGCCCACCGCGTCGCGCGGGGCGACAAGGGCTACAACGGCGTCGCGATCCTGTCGCGCCAGCCGTTGGAGGAGGTTCCGCACCACGACTTCGTCGCCAAAGGCGACGCGCGGCACGTGGCGGCGCGGCACGCGTCCGGCCTGGTGGTGCACAACCTCTACGTTCCCGCCGGAGGCGACGAGCCGGACCCGCAGAAAAACCCCAAGTTCGACCACAAGCTGCGCTTCGTCGAAGAAATGGCCCGCGTCTTCGCCGGCGCGCCGGGCGCTCAGGTCCTGGTCGGAGACCTCAACATCGCCCCAGGCGAGGACGACGTGTGGAGCCACAAGCAGCTTTTGAAGATCGTCAGCCACACCCCGCAGGAAGTGGAGCGGTTCGAGGCGGCTCGCGAGGCCGGGGGCTGGTCGGACGCCGTGCGGCGGCACCTGCCGGACGGCAAGCTTTATTCCTGGTGGTCGTATCGGGCGAAAGACTGGTCTGCGGCGGACAAGGGCCGCCGGCTCGACCATGTCTGGACCACCGCGCCGGTGGAGACCCGCGGCGCACGGATCCTGCGGGACGCCCGGGGCTGGGAGAAACCCTCGGACCACGCGCCGGTCTTCGTGGAGATCGCGGACTGAGCCGCGTTGGGGATGAGGCAGGGTTCGAGCCCAGCCGCCGCTTCGTTCGAAACGTCGGAGGCTCAGGTCATGCCCGGCGGATACCGCCGACCCGGCGTCGGCTTCTTCAGGCTCGGCACTCGTCCATTTCGATCCGAGCCGGCAGGAACTTGGCCACCGGCACGTCGACGCCTCGGCGGACGGAGCTGAGCGCGATGGTCGTCGCCCGGCCCTCGGCGTCGTTGATGATCCACTGGCGCAGCTCCAACGGATTTTCGTTGAAGATCAGGGTGATCGAGCCCTGGCCGGGGTTCGACGGGTTCACCGCCGTCACCCGCATCTGGCCGGGGCGGCTGTCGATGCCGGTGACCACGCCGTCTCGGCGCAGATCGATGCGCTCGGCCAGCAGCAGCTCCAGCGGGGTGGAGCTGAGCGCGGCGGTCTGCTTGGTGCAGTCGCGCAGGTCGTAGATCGCCACCCACGTCCCGTCCGAGACCACGAGGCTGGGATTCGGGGGCGTGTACTCGAACCGGATGCGTCCGGGCCGGTCGATGAAGAAGCGGCCGTCCGACGTCTCCCCGTTCGGGGCGATCTGCACGAAGTCGCCCTCGGCCGTGTCGAGCGCGTTGAGATAGGCGCTGATGCGCGCCAGATCCCGGCCGCTTTGCGCGGGGGCCTGGGCGGGCAGGGCCGCGGCGCCCAGCAGAGCGGCGGCGGCGAGGAGGCGGGGCGAGACAAGCGTGGCGAGTCGGATCATGGCGTCACTCCAGCCGAACATCCCGGCGAATCCGGGGCCGCGCCGTGGCGGCCCGGCCCCACGCCGGTCCTAGCAGATCGCGGCGGCGGGCGACAAACGCGCCCGGCGCGCGGGCCGCTCCGGCGCGATCACTCCGCCGCGACGGCCTCGGGCGCGAATCGGCCGTAGAACCGCTCGCCCTTTTCCGCCATCTCCCGCAGCAGCGCCGGCGGGGCGAAGCGCGCGCCGTGGCGCTGGGCGAGCCCGTCGCAGATCTCCACCACCCGGCCGGCGCCGAGCATGTCGAACCAGCTCAACGGCCCGCCCGTCCAAGGCGCGAACCCCCAGCCGAGGATGGCGCCCACGTCGCCCTCTCGGATGTCGAGCAGAACGTCCTCCTCCAGCGCGCGCACCGCCTCCAAGGCCTGGGCCATCATCAGCCGATGCTGCACCTCGGTCACGTCGGGCTGGTCCTCGGCCGCTGGGTGCTGGGCGGCGAGGCCCTCCCACAGACCCTGCCGCTTGCCCTTGTCGTCATAGGCGTAGAAGCCTGCGTTGGCCTTGCGGCCCAAACGCCCCTCGCCCACCATCCAGTCCACGACGTCGTCCGAAGGGCTCTCGGGATAGGCATCGCCCATGGCGGCCTTGGTGGCCTTGGCGATCTTCTGGCCCAGGTCGAGCGCCGTCTCGTCGGTCAGCTGCAGCGGGCCCAGCGGCATGCCCATCTGTTTGGCGGCGTTCTCGATCAGCGGCGGCGCCACGCCCTCGGCCACCATCCGGATCCCCTCGTTGATGTAGGGGATGATGCAGCGGTTGGCGTAGAAGAAGCGGGCGTCGTTCACGACGATCGGCGTCTTGCGGATCTGCCGCACGAAGTCGAGCGCCTTGGCCACGGCCTTCGGCCCCGTCTTGTCGCCCTTTATGATCTCCACCAGCAGCATCTTGTGGACGGGCGAGAAGAAATGGATGCCGATGAATTTTTCGGCGTCCTTCGACGCCTTCGCCAGCTCCGTGATCGGCAGCGTCGAGGTGTTGGTGGCGAAGACCGCGCCGTCGGGCATCTGCGCCTCGGCCGCCTGCGTCACCGTCGCCTTGACGCCGGGGTCCTCGAACACCGCCTCGATCACCAGATCGCAGCCGGCGAGGTCGCCATAGTCCGACGTCGCCGTCACGCGGCCCATAACCTCGTCCTTCTTGGCCTGATCGATGCGCTTCTTCTTCAGGCCGTCATCCAGCAGGCCGGTGATGTGCTCGACGCCCTTTCCGGCAGCCTCGGCGTCGCGGTCCAGCAGCACGACATCCATGCCCGCCACCGCGCTCACATAGCCGATCCCGGCGCCCATGAAGCCGCCGCCGCCTAGAACGCCGACCGTCTTCACCCGCGCATCCGGCACGCCCTTCGGTCGCACCGCGCCCTTCTCCAACGCTTCCTTGTTGAGGAACAGCGAGCGGATCATCGCCTCCGACGACGGGTTCATCAGGACGTTGACGAACCAGCGCGCCTCGATGCGCAGAGCGGTGTCGAAGTCGACCATCGCGCCCTCGTAGACCGCCGCCAGCAGCGCCTTGGCGGCCGGATAGACGCCCTGCGTGCGCCCATGGACCATGGCCGAGGCGCCCACGAAGGTCGGGAACCCCGCCGGGTGATAGGGCGCGCCGCCGGGCATCTTCCACCCGCGGGCGTCCCAGGGCTTCACCAGGTCGGCGTCCTTCGCCTCCAGGATCCACGCCTTGGCGCGGGCCAGCAGCTCCACCGCGGGGACCACCTCGTCGATCACCCCGGCGCCCCTGGCCTTGGCGGGTGCGTTCATCTTCCCCTCCAGCAGCAGGGGCGCCGCGCCCATGGCGCCCAGCATCCGCGACAGGCGCGTGGTGCCGCCGGCGCCAGGGAAAAGCCCCACCAGGATCTCCGGCAGGCCGATCTTGGCCTTGGGGTCGTCGGCCGCGATGCGCCGGTGGCAGGCCAGGCCCAGCTCCAGCCCGATGCCGGCCGCCGTGCCGGGCGCGGCCCAAACGAAAGGCTTGCCGCCCTTCTTGGTCTTGGGGTCCATGCCCGCCAGCTCGATCCGCCGCAGCAGCCGATGCATGCGCATCGTGAACTCGAACAGGCCCTTGGCCGGGTCGCCCTCCACCTGGCTCTTGATCCCGCCCAGAACGTTCAGGTCCATGCCCCCGGCGAAGTCGGGCTTGGCGGAGGTGAGGATCACGCCCTTCACGGCGTCGTCCTCGATCAGCCGCTCCACCGCGGCCTCGAGCTGCTCGAACCCCTCGAGGGTCATTACGTTCATGGATCGGCCGGGCAGGTCCCAGCTCAGCGTGGCGACGCCGTCGGCGTCGACGGAGGTGGTGAAGATGTCGGTCATCAGAGGGGCTCTCCGGTCTCGAAATGGTCTTCGGTTCTCATCAGCTCGTCGGTGACGGGGTTCACCACGCCGCATAGCTGCAGGCCCCGCCCGGCATCGCGGAGGATCCACAGCTCCTCCCGCGGGTCCAGGCGGTCGCCCTCGGCCAGCACGCCGTCGAAGCGGATGCCGAGGCAGGTCAGAGTCTGCCCGTAGGGCCGTTCCGCCAAAAGCGTCGTGCGCGCCGTGGCGGCGGTCCTAGGGCCCAGCACGCGGTGCGCGGCCTCGGCCATGGCGCGCCGCTCCTGAGGCGTGCTCACCATGCCGGTCAGCTCGTCGGTGAAGCGCAGATAGGGCAGACCGATCAGCCGCAGATTGGCCTCGACGTCCGCATCGCGGATCATGTCGTGCAGGGCTGCCAGGAACGCGTTCACGGTCGCCGGCCCTCCCGCCTCCGCCTCGCCGTCCGCGGATCTGGGTCCATGGTCGGGCTCAGGCTCGCCCTCCTCGCCCAGCACGTGCACGCTCATTGGATTGACCAGCCCGGTCAGCCGCAGCCGGCCCTCGCGCTCGCGCAGGATCCACAGCTCGGAGGTCGGGTCAGTCCGCGATCCGGCCCCGTCCAGCTCCAGCCATGTGAGCACCCGCAGCGCCGTCAGCCGCTCCCCCAGCAGGCGCTCGGCGTCGATGCGCAGCCGGTGACGCGGCCGACCGAGCGCGTCGAGGTTGCGCTCGATCCGGTCGAACACCTCGTCCAGCCGCGTTTCGGTCAGGCGCAGATCGCAGCCGTCGTCGCCCCACACGGCGCAGGGCAGGTCGAACAGCTCCTTGTAGGCCTGGCGGTCGAGCTCCGTGACGCACGCCGTGGCGCGCTCCGCGAAGGCCTCGACCGTTTCGACGCTCATCAGAGGCGCTCGATCACGGTGGCCGCGCCCATGCCGGAGGCGACGCACAGCGTGGCGAGCGCGGTCTGCTTGCCCGACCGCTCCAGCTCGTCCAGCGCCGCGCCGACGATGATGGCGCCGGTGGCGCCGAGCGGATGGCCCAGCGCGATGGCGCCGCCGTTGACGTTCACGCGGTCATGATCGACGTCGAAAGCCTGCATGAAACGCAGCACGACGGCGGAAAAGGCCTCATTGACCTCGAAGAGGTCGATGTCTCCGACTTCCATGCCCGAGGCCTTGAGGATGCGCTCGGTCACCGGGACGGGGCCGGTCAGCATCATCGTCGGGTCGGTGCCGATCTTCGCCGTCGCCCGGATGCGCGCCCGCGGCGTCAGCCCCGCCCGCTCCCCGGCCTCCTTCGAGCCGATCAGGACCGCCGCCGCTCCGTCCACGATGCCGGACGAGTTGCCGGCGTGGTGAACGTGGTTCACCCGCTCCAGCTCCGGATACTTCAGCTTCGCCACCTTGTCGAAGCCGGGCATCATCTCGCCCATGTCCTTGAAGCTGGCCTTGAGCGCGCCCAGAGACTGCATGTCCGTGCCCGGGCGCGGGTGTTCGTCCGTCGACAGGATCTCGATCCCGTTCTGGTCGCGCACCGTCATGACGGAGCGGTCGAAGCGCCCGTCCTCCATCGCCACGGCCGCGCGCCGCTGGCTTTCGACGGCGTAGGCGTCGCAGTCGTCGCGGCTGAAGCCGTAGCGGGTGGCGATGATGTCCGCGCCCACGCCCTGGGGCACGAAATAGCCCTTCATCGCTAGCGTCGGGTCAGCCGCCACCGCCGCGCCGTCGGAGCCCATGGCGACGCGGCTCATCATCTCCACGCCCCCCGCCACGTAGAGGTCCCCGGCCCCGCCCTTCACCTGGTTGGCGGCGAGGTTCACCGCCTCCATCCCGCTGGCGCAGAAGCGGTTGATGCTCAGCCCAGGGACGCTCTCGTCGTAGTCGCTGTAGAGCACGGCGGAGCGAGCGAGGCAGGCCCCCTGCTCCCCCACCTGGGTGGCGTTGCCCCAGATCACGTCGTCCACCTGGGTCGTGTCCAGATCGTTGCGGCGCGCGATCTCGTTCAGCGTCTCGGCGCTCAGGCGCACCGAGGTCACCTCGTGCAGCGCCCCGTCCTTGCGGCCCTTGCCCCGGGGCGTGCGGACCGCGTCGAAGATGTAGGCTTCGGTCATGCTTCGGATATCCCATTGGGCCGCGGAGGCCTCCGCGGCGTGAGGCGACGGGGTTCGGCGGCGTCAGCCGAACCAGAGCAGCAGCGCGCAGCCCAACGGCATCAGCGCGAAGAACAGCGCCGCGGGCTGAAACGACTCGCGGCCCCTGCCGGACAGGCCGAACCAGACCGCGCCCAGAAAGAAGCTCTCCATCAGCAGCGCCGCCCAGATCGGCATCACGAACTTGGCGTAAAGCGCCAGTCCCAGACCGCCGAGCACGCCGCCGAAATCAGCCCAATTGCGCCAGTCCGCATAGGCCGACGGCAGGTTCCACGCGGCGCGGCGGAACCAGGCGAGACGGGTGTGGATCGCGAAGGCGAACAGCCCCGCGATCTCGATCAGAAACGCGGTCATCTCGGCGTCTCCCGCTGGCGGCTCACGCTGAGGTCGGCATCAGGTCGTAGGGGCCCTGAAATCCGGGCATGTTTGAGATCCGCTCCAGATACTTCGCGATGTTGGCATGCTCGCTCAGGTCGAAGGGCAGCTCCTCGCCGTAATAAAGGTAGCCGACGATGGATAGATCGGCGATCGACAGCCCGTCGGACGCCACGAAGTCCCGCGTCGCGAGCCGCTGGTCGAGGATCTTCAGCTGCGGCGCCAGGCGCGAGCCGAGGAACTTGAGCACGTTCTGGTCGCGTTTCTCTTCCGGCACGAAGTGGCCGATGAAGCGATAGGGAGCGATGATCGACGTGAACCCGTAGTTGTCCCACAGGATCCAACGCAGGATCTCCCGCTTTTCCGCACCGTCGGCGCCGGCGAACTCGCCCTCTTGGGCCGCGAGATAGTCCAAGATCGCGCCCGATTGGCTGACGCAGACGTCGCCATGCTCCAGAATCGGGACCTGGCCGTACTCGTTCTTGGCCAGATACTCGGGCTCCTTGTGGGCGCCTTTGAAGAAATTGATCCAGACCGGCGTCCACTCGATGCCGCCCAGCGCGAAATAAAGCGCCGCCTTGTAGGCGTTTCCGGACTGCGCGAAGCAGGTCAGGCGATAGTCGGTCATCGGTATTCCTCCGTTTCGGGCCGATTCGAGCCCTGTTTTGCCGCTCGCATCGGCCGGTTTCGGCGCGTTTCGCGCCCGGATCCGCAGGGTTCGGGCTGGTTTTCGGGTCCGAACGGTGCGGTTTCCGGCTCGATCCGAGGGGGTTTCGGGCGGTTTCGCGCCCGTTTTCAGCCCGTTCCGGCCCGGTTTCAGCGCCGGAACGGGCTTGCGCTCACAGCCCTCGGGCGATGATTTCCTTCATGATCTCGTTGGAGCCGCCATAGATCCGCTGCACGCGGGCGTCCTGCCACATCTCGGCGATGGGGTATTCCATCATGTAGCCATAGCCGCCGAAGACCTGGAGCATGCTGTCGATCACCTCGCATTGCAGGTCCGTCAGCCAGTATTTGGCCATGGCCGCCTTCTCGTTGGTCAGCTGGCCCTGCATGTGCTCCCGCAGGCATTCGTCGAAGAAGCTGCGGGCGACGGTGGTCTGCGTCTTGGCGTGGGCGATGCGGTGCGCGACCGTCTGGTGGCCGAGCAGCGTCTTGCCGAAGGTTTCCCGTTCCTTGGCGTAGTCGATGGCCAGCGCCACGGCGCCCTCCATCGCCCCGACTGCGCCGGCGGCGAGGATCAGACGCTCCTGCGGGAGCTGATTCATCAGGTGGTAGAAGCCCTTGCCCTCTTGCCCACCGAGCAGGTTCTCCGGCGGGACGGGAACCTCGTCGAAGAACAGCTCCGACGTGTCGGCGGCGTGCAGTCCGGCTTTTTCGAGGTTGCGGCCCCTACGAAAACCCTCGGCGCCCTCGGTCTCCACCACCATCAGCGAGACGCCCTTGGCGCGCTCCTTGGGGTCGGTCTTGCAGGCGACGACGATGATGTCGGCGTGCTGGCCGTTGGAGATGAAGGTCTTGGAGCCGGTCATCCGGTAGACGTTGCCGTCCTTGACCGCGCGGGTCTTGATCGACTGCACGTCCGAGCCGGTGGAGGGCTCGGTCATCGCCAGGGCCCCGACGATCTCCCCGGTCGCCATCTTCGGCAGCCAGCGTTTCTTTTGTTCTTCAGTGCCATAGGCGAGAATGTAGTGGGCCACGATGGCGGAGTGGACGGAGTTGTTGTTTGTCCAGAACGCCATGTTGAGCCGGGCCGGCACCATGTTCAGCACCGCCTCGTGCCCGAAATCGCCGCCGGCGCCGCCGTATTCCTCGGGGATGGAGGCGCAGAGCATGCCGGCCTCCCCCGCCTCGTTCCAGGCGGCGCGGTCCATCATTGCGCCCTTGCGCCAGTCGGCGATCTTCGGGCCCCAGGTCTCTGGCAGCCACTTGGTGGTCATTTCCTCGAGCATCACGTGCTCGTCCGTCATCCAGTCGGAGCGGGGGGGCTGGAAGGTCATTTTCGGCTCCCTGTCATGGTGTCGCCGGGGTCCGGCGCGCCGTATTCGGCGATGAAGTCCTCGAACGCGGCGGCGAGCTTCGCCTCGTCGGCGTAGTCGTCCAGGCGTTCGAGCAGAACGGTCAGAAGGTAGTTGTTTCCCAAACCGTAGGATTCGTTAAGCGCCCGCAACCGTTGATAGGCGGGCTCCGTCAGGGCGAAGGAGCGCTTGACCGGAAGGGGCAGGCGTTTGGACGGCATCGGGGCTTATGCGGCTGTGTCGGCGGCTTGGTCCAACGCGCGCCTCAACGCTTTCTTGGCGTCCGGAGTGGCGCCGCGCTCGAGGAGATCGCGCGCCGCCGCTTCGATGCGGCGCAGCCGAGCGAGCTCCGCGGCGTCGGCGCGCGAGCCGTCGGCCACCCATCGCGCCCGAGCGAAGAACTCGTCGCCCCACTCGGGGTTGTCGTCGAAGTCCTCAGGGGGCTTCGGTCGATTTGCGTTCGACATAGCGCCTCACCTCTCTGGCGTTGGCCTTTCTCAGCGAGATCACGCGGACGTTTCCGTTCTCGCGCAGAGTATAGACCAACGTGTGCACCCGGTCTCCGATCAGTCCGAAGGCGACGAAGCGCGCTTCGCCGTAGTCGTAGCGCCGGTCTTCGCCTTCGACCCGGCCGGCCCAGCGGAACCTCCGAACCGCATCGAACGGGACGCCGTGCCGGGCCAGGTTGCCCTCGGCCTTGTCGGCGTCCCATTCGTAGTCGTCGTCCACGCGCTCTTCAGAACGCCTCCGCCGCCATGCCCATCACCGGCTCCGCGCCGGATTGGATGCGGGCGAGGCGCAGGCCGGTCTCGGGGAGGGAGCGGGACATGTAGTAGCGGCCCGTGCGGATCTTGGTGCGGTAGAAGTCTTCGTCGGACGTCCCCGCTTCCAGCGCCTCATGGGCGGCCTTGGCCATGCGAGCCCAGGAGTAGCCGAGGCAGACCTGGCCGAACAGGTGCATGAAGTCCGAAGAGCCGGCGAGCGCGGCGTTCGGGTCCTTCATGCCGTTCTGCATGAAGAACATGCCGGCGGCCTGCAGGTCCTTCGAGGCGGCCTTGAGCGGCTGAAGGAAGTCCTTGTTCAGCGCCTCGTGCCCCTCGTTCTCCTTGATGAAGGTCTTGATCAGCTCGAAGAATGCCAGGACGTGCTTGCCGCCGTCCTGGGCCAGCTTGCGGCCGACGAGGTCCAGCGCCTGCACGCCGTTCGCGCCCTCGTAGATCATGGCGATGCGGGCGTCGCGGACGAATTGCGACATGCCCCATTCCTCGATGTAGCCGTGGCCGCCGTAGATCTGCTGGGCCTGGGTGGCCATGTCGAAGGCCTTGTCGGTGATGAAGCCTTTGATGACGGGGGTCAGCAGCGAGACGAGCCCCTCGGCGTCCTTGTCGCCGGCCCGGTGGGCGGCGTCGATCATGCTGGCGCCCCAGAGGGCGAACATGCGCGCGCCCTCGATGAAAGCTTTTTGGTCGAGCAGCATGCGGCGCACGTCCGGGTGCACGATCAGCGGATCGGCGGCCTTGTCCGTGGCGACGGGCCCGGTGACCGCGCGGCCCTGGATGCGGTCGAGTGCGTAATCGCGGGCGTTCTCATAGGCGACGGCGGCCTGGCTCAAGCCCTGCAGGCCTACGCCGATGCGCGCTTCATTCATCATTGTGAACATCGCGCGGAGGCCCTTGTGCGCCTCGCCCACCAGAAAGCCGGCGGCCTCGTCGTAGTTCATCACGCAGGTGGCGTTGCCGTGGATGCCCATCTTCTCTTCGAGCTTGCCGCATGCGACGCCGTTGCGGGCGCCGAGCGAGCCGTCCTCGTTCACCAGGAACTTCGGCACGATGAAGAGGGAGATGCCTTTGACGCCCTCCGGCCCGCCGGGGATCTTGGCAAGGACCAGATGGATGATGTTGTCGGCCATGTCGTGCTCGCCGGCCGAGATGAAGATCTTCTGGCCGGAGATCTTGTAGGACCCGTCGTCCTGGGGCTCCGCCTTGGTGCGCAGGAGGCCGAGATCGGTGCCGCAATGGGGCTCGGTCAGGTTCATGGTGCCGGTCCACTCGCCCGAGACCATCTTGGGCAGGTAGGTGGCCTTCTGCTCGTCCGAGCCGTGGGCGTGGATGGCCGAATAAGCGCCGTGGGTCAGGCCCGGATACATGGCGAAGGCCATGTTGGCGGCCGAGAACATCTCGGACGTCGCGGTGCCGATGATGTAGGGCATGCCCTTGCCGCCATAGTCGGGATCGCAGTCTAGGCCCGTCCAGCCGCCCTCGCGCATCACGTCGAAGGCCTCCTTGAAGCCCTTGGGCGTACGCACGACGCCGTTTTCGAGGACGCAGCCCTGCTTGTCGCCGATGGCGTTCAGGGGGGCCATCACGTCGCGGGCGATCTTGCCGGCTTCTTCGAGGACGGCGGAGGTGAAGTCGCGGTCGAGCTCGGCGTAGCCCTCCACGTCGGCCTCGTGGATCTTGAGGGCCTCGTGCAGGACGAACTCGAAATCGCGCAGGGGCGGTGTGTAGGTGGGCATGGCGGATCCTCCCTCGGTACGCGCGCCGCCGCTGTCGAAGGGGCGGCGTCGATCGCTTGGGGATCCGACCATACGGAGCCCCGTCGGCCGGAACGGCGTCGCCGTCCCGGCCGAGGTTCGGGCCTACTCGGCCGCGTCGCGCAGCACGCCGCGTTCGTTGAGGACCTTGGCGCCCCATTCGATGGACTTCTTGAGGTCGTCGATGGCCTCGTCCAGCTCTTCGCGCTGGGCGATCATCGCCTCCAGCCGGACCTGCGCCCGCTCGTAGGTGCGCGCCAGCTGCGTGGTCTGCTGGTCGTCGATGTCGTAGAGGTCCAGCAGCTCCCGGATCTCATCGAGGCTGAAGCCGAAGCGCTTGCCGCGCAGGATCAGCTTGAGCCGGCCCCTGTCGCGCTTGGTGAAGAGCCGCTTCTGGCCCTCGCGGCGCGGGTGCAGCAGCTCCTTTTGCTCGTAGAAGCGAAGGGTGCGGGGGGTGACGTCGTATTCGGCGCACATCTCGCCGATGGTGGCGTAGGTCTCGGTCACGCCTTGGCTCCTGTTCAGACGGGCGGGTCGGCCGCGCGGGGCCGAGTCCCTCGACTAGGGCTCTATCTGGTTGACGTTCGCGTCAGTTGCAAGACCTCGAATGCCGCAATGTGGACGAAGGGGCGCCGGTCGGGCTAGGCACGGGCTCGACCGCTCCGCCCTTTTCGACGAGGCCGCCGCATGTCCCGCACGCCGGACGCCCCCGAAGGCGCCGACCCGCTCTCCACGCCCCCGACGCCGGAGGAGGTGGCCGAGATCAGCCGCCGGTTCTTCGGCGAGATCCCCTGGGCGAGGGAGCTTGGGATGGAGCTGACCTACATGCACCAGGGCGTCGCGGTCATGCGCGTGCCGTTCGACGCCCGCCTCGTCGGAGATCCGGTGACGGGCGTGGTGCATGGGGGCATTCTGACCGGTCTTCTGGACACCTGCTCGGGCGCCGCGGTGATGAGCCATCCCAGCGCCCCGGGAGAGACGGCGACCATCGACCTGCGGATCGACTACATGCGCCCGGCCCGGCCCGGCGCCGCCATCCAGGCGCGCGCCGAATGCTATCGGACGACTCGATCCGTCGCCTTCGTGCGGGCCGCCGCCTTCGAAGAGGATCCCGACGATCCGGTGGCGACCGCCGCCGGCGCCTTCGTGGTGCAGCCGAGCTCCGTCAACGGGCCTTTGGCGCGTCGCTTGAAGGAGGCCGGCGCGTGAGCCGGCCGCGCGACGAGCCCGTGCAAGCGGTCAAGGCCCGCCGCGACGCGGCGCTGGGGCGTCTGGTGGGCGGCGTGCCTTTCGTGCGCTTCCTCGACGTTCGGTTCGAGCGGATGGGCGACGAGCTGACCGCGCGGCTGGTGTTCAGCGACAAGATCATCGGCAACCCCTACCTGCCGGCGATCCACGGCGGCGTGACGGGCGCGTTCCTGGAGATCGCCGCCCAGATCGAGCTGGCCTGGCAAGGCGTCTGGGCCCGGATGGAGGCCGGCGGGCCCGAGGCGGAGGCCATCGAGCGGGGCGAGTTCCCGCCGATGCCCAAGACCATCGACTTCACGGTGGACTACCTGCGCTCCGGCCTGCCGCGGGACGCCTACGCCCGCGCCGTGATCAACCGGGCCGGGCGGCGATACGCTTCGGTGTCGGTGGAGACGTGGCAGGATCGGCGCGACCTGCCCTTCGCCGCCGCCACGGGACATTTCGTGATGCCCCAGCCGCCGGACGCCGGGACCTCTCCGTGAGCGCCGAGGCGGCCGGCGCCGCGGAGGCCGCAGAAGCCGCCGTGCCTGCGGGGGCCGCGCCGCTGACCCATCGCCGGGTGCTGGGCGTGGCGCTGCCGATCATGCTCTCGAACGCCACCGTGCCGATCCTGGGTTTGGTCGACACCGGCGTCGTCGGTCAGATCGGCGAAGCGGCCCCGATCGGCGCCGTGGGCGTCGGCGCCATCGTGATCAGCTTTCTCTACTGGACGTTCGGGTTCCTGCGCATGGGAACTTCCGGCCTGGTGGCGCAGGCGCGCGGGGCCGGGGACGCGGCGGAGACGGGCGCGCTGCTGATGCGCGGTCTGATGATCGCCGCGGCGGCGGGGTCGGTCTTTCTGCTGCTGCAGGCGCCGCTGTTCGGTCTGGGACTGTGGATCATGTCGGCCTCGGCCGAGGTGTCCGATCTCGCTTGGACCTATCTGACGATCCGCGTCTGGGCGGCCCCGTTCGCCATCGGCCTCTACGCGCTGACCGGCTGGCTGATCGCCATGGAGCGCACGCGCGGCGTTCTGATCCTGCAGCTTTGGATCAACGGTCTGAACATCCTGCTCGACCTGATCTTCGTGCTCGGCCTCGGCTGGGGCGTGGCGGGGGTGGCCGCGGCCACGGTGATCGCCGAGGTCTCGGGCGGCTGTCTCGGCCTGTGGATGTGCCGGGAAGCGTTCGGCGGCGCCCAGTGGCGCAACTGGGCGCGGATCCTCGATCCGGCGCGGGTCAAGCGGATGATGCAGGTGAACGCGGACATCCTTCTGCGCTCGCTGCTGCTGGAGGTCTCCTTCGCCTTCTTCGTGGCGCAGTCGGCGCGGGGCGGGGACGTGGCGCTTGCGGCGAACCAGATCCTGTTCCAGTTCGTGCATGTGATCGCCCATACGCTCGACGGCTTCGCCTTCGCCGCGGAGACCTTGGTGGGTCAGGCCTTCGGGGCCGGACGGTCGAAGGGCGTGCGGCGCGCGGCGATCCTGTCCTCGAGCTGGGGGCTGGTCTGCGTGACGGCGTTGGCGCTGTTCTTCTCGACAGGCGGCCCGGCGTTGGTGGACTGGATGACGACCGAGCCGGACGTGCGCCTGCGCGCGCGCGAGTTTCTGGTCTGGTGCGCTCTGGCGCCGGCGATCAGCCTGCCGGCCTTCATGTTCGACGGCGTCTTCATCGGCGCGACGCGCACGCGGGACATGCGCAACGGGATGCTGATCTCGGCTGGCGTCTATCTCGTCGCCTGGGCGGCGCTGACGCCTTTGCTGGGTCAGCACGGGCTTTGGGCGGCGCTGATGGTGCTGTTCGGCGCGCGGGGCGTCACCCTGGCCCGGCGCTATCCGGCGTTGGAGCGGGCGGCGGAAGGGCGCTAGGGTCGGACCCGTGAACAGGATGGGAGGCGCGGTCATGGCCGAGGCGCTGGGGCGCGAGGTGGACGAGACGATCGAGACGGCCCAAGCCCTGCGCGCCGTGCTGGGCGCGCCGAGCGAACGGGTGCAGGCCAAGGTCATCGACCGCATCGACGAAGGCGCGGCGCGCTACATCGCCGCCTCGCCCTTCGCGGCGCTGGCGACGCGGCGCGCGGACGGCGGCGTCGACGTGACCCCGCGCGGCGACCCGCCGGGCTTCGCCAAGGTGCTGGATTCGAAGACGCTGGCGCTGCCGGAGCGGCCGGGGAACCGCCGGGCGGACGCCCTGCTGAACCTGCTGGAGGATCCGCGGCTGGGCCTTCTCTTCATGATCCCCGGCGTGACCCACACGCTGCGGGTGTCGGGCGAGGCGCGGCTGGTCAGGGACGCGGCGCTGGGCGAGGCGATGGCGGTGAACGGCCGCGCGCCGGAGCTGATCGTCCTGGTGCGGGTGGAGCGGGTGCTGTCCCATTGCTCCAAGGCCTTCGTGCGGTCGGCGCTCTGGCGGCCGGAGAGCTGGGCGGAGCGGCCCGACGTCCCCAGCCTCGCCGAGCTGATGGCGGCCCATACCGAGATGGGGCTGGAGGTGGCGTTCCTGGACGCGGTGATCGAGCGGGACGCGCGGGAGCGGCTCTATTGAGGCGCCCGCGCCGCCGCGGGGCGCTCAGCGGCGCATGATCATGTCGAGCACGTCGTCCATGGGCGTGCCGTCGCCGTCCCGGTCCAGCATCGCCAGCAGATCGCCGAGCCCGCCGCCGGCCTGAGGCGCGGCCGAACGTGCGCGACCGCCGAGCAGACCGCCCAAAAGACTGCCGACGAGGGCGCCCGCGCCGCCGCCGGGCGCCGCGCCGCTGGAGGCGCCTCCGAGTGTCGACAGAAGATCGCCGATGCCCGCCCCGGCGCGGTCCATGCCGCCGCCGAGGGCGCCGCGCATGGCGCCGATCTCCGCGTCCGGGGCTTTCTGCTGCATGGCGCCGAGGGCCATGGCGGCGAGGGCCGGCAGGAACTGCCCGACGATCGAGGGGTCGGCGCCGGTGCGCTGGGCCGCCGTCTCCGCCAGACGCGGCCGGGCCTCCGGCGCGCCGAGCAGATCGTCCAGGAAGGCGGCGCCCTGGGCCTGCGCCTCTGGGGCCGCGGCGCGCTCGGGCTCGCGGGCATAGGCGGCCTGGCCCTCGCCCTGAAGGGCGCCCAGCAGCACGCCGAGACCGCCCTCCGCCCGGGCGCGGCGCTTGGCCCCTCCGGCGATGGCCGGGGCGAGCTGCCGCGCGAGGGTCTGGGTCAGCGCCGGATCGAGCCCGAGCCCTCGGCCCAGCTTGGCGATGCCGTCGCCGCCGCCGGCCTGGTTCAGCAGTTCGAGAAGGTTCATGGCGCAAGGCTCCTATCCGCGGTTCCGTCGCAGGCTAGCACGGAATGCGGCGGATCGAGGCAACGATAAATGTCTGGCGAAGCAGGTACCGCACAGTCATGCCCTGAAGCATCATGGCTGCTGCCGACTCGTAAGGAATATTGTCTGGCAGTTTGACAGCACGCGCGGCGGGCATGATGCGCTCTTGTGCATATGAGCCCATCGGGTTGGCGTAGGCGACGCGGTCGCCGACCTTGAAGCCGAGCGCGTCCGGTCCGACATCGACGATTTCACCGGCGCCTTCCATGCCCATGACGGCAGGCAACTCAACCGGATAGAGCCCGGAACGCTGATAGGTGTCGATGTAGTTCAGGCCAACCGCGTTGTGCTTGACGCGGATCTCACCCTTGGCGGGTTTGCCGACCTCCACGTCCTCCCATTTGAGTTTTTCCGGACCGCCGGTCTCGTGAATTCGAATTGCTTTGACCATGGCAGCACCTCCCAGCGCAGATTTTTGTCGTTTCGCGATACGCGTGGCGCGTTATGCCATGCGCGCTGCGGCGGGAACACATATGGCCTCTATATCGCACACACTGCGCGATCGGCACTTGGCCCCGGCGCAAACACGCCATAGTCCCGCCAAGGCTTTCGCTTCTATGGCGGCCGGGGTTTTGGAACAAGTCTGATGACGATGGTTGGATACGGGGCACGCGACGCGTCGCAGCACAAAGCCGGGCGGCGAGTAACACAGCGCGGCACCGCTGCTGGCTGGGTTGCATGCGCCGCGCTGGGACTTGGGCTCGTCCTGAGTGGCTGTGCGCAACGCGGCCAGGCTGAGATCACCTCCCTCACGGACGACATGTCGTGCGTTGACGATAGCCGCCGGTGCATACAGGCGCGAGCCCGGGCATTGCGGGCGTTACGATCCGACCAATCCCGGTCCTGGCTCGGGACGCCGCCGTCAGCGGCGCAGTATGCGGCAGGCGTAAGACTGTTTGCGCTGCGCAAGGACAGGTCCGTCCTGACATGTACCCAACTCAAGCAGGGGCACGCCGAAGCAGCTCGGTCTCCCGGCGTCCTGCGATCCCCGCAGGCGCGCGCCGCTCTAACGCCCGCACAGATATCACGCGGTGTCATGCTGGCTGATGACGTTCGCCGTGATCTCGCTCGGGAACAGCGAAAGAAACGTTGCAAGACCTGAAGGACGGGCTAGGTCTTTTCCAGGCGCTAGCGGCACACGCATCCGCAGCATACTGACTACGACCCGGCGGAGGCCATCCAAAGCATGGACTTTCAGGCGTTTGGCGAAGCTCTGATCGCTTTTGTTCGCGAGAATCCAGCCTGGGTCGCGCCGATCCTGCTTGTCCTCGCATTCGGCGAGTCGATTGCGTTCGTCTCTTTGGTCCTGCCGTTCTGGTGGATGCTGATTGCGCTTGGCGCGATGGTTGGCACCGGCAGCATGAACTTCTTCATCGCACTTGCCGCCGCCAGCATCGGTGCCGCGCTCGGTGACTGGGTCTCATACTGGCTTGGGTACCATTTCCGCGACAACATCAAGAAGATGTGGCCCTTCACACGCTACCCCACGCTGATGCCCCGCGGTGAGGCGTTTTTCGAGCGGTACGGTGTGTGGGCGATTGTTCTGGGCCGCTTTTCCGGACCTCTACGGGCAACGGTGCCGGTCGTTGCTGGCGTTACCCAGATGAACTGGATCACGTTTCAGATCGCGAACTGGCTCTCGGCCGTTCTTTGGGCTGGCGTCCTGCTTCTGTTCGGCGATGGGCTCGGTCGTGGGTTAAGTGCGGCGCGTGAATCCCTGGGTATGTGACGCAGTGCGTTCAGGCCGGTTTGCGCGAAACGACTGCGTAGTGCGCATAGTCCCGCAGGATCCGCTCAAATGTCAGCGATGCCCCGGGCACCTTTGATACCGCATCGTGCAACGCCTCCTCGAGGTCCGCGCGAGGTTCGACCGAGAATTTGGCGAGCCAAGCGACAAGAATTTTCTTGAACGCCTTGGGCAGCCGCGTCTGCTGACCAAAATCAACAATATGAAACCGACCGCTATCGCCA
>JBCCPD010000007.1:0-29548 GCA_039025075.1 Pseudomonadota bacterium
CACCCCGACCGCCGGGCAGGCGCTCACCACCGTCCCCGCGAAATGCCGCTCCGCCGCCGCATGCACATGCCCGCAGGCCACCCGCAGCGGAGGAGCCTCCGCCATCGCCGCCGCATAGAGCGCCTCGCCCTCGAACACGAACCGGTCCATGTGCGGCAGGGCCATGGGGCAGGGCGGGTGATGCTGAAAGACCAGCGCGGGCCCCGAGGCCTCCGCCAGCCGCCCCCGCAGCCGATCCGCCCGAGCCTCGCAGAACCGACCCGCGGTCCGATGCTCCTCGACCGTGTCGAGGCCCAGCAAAGCCAGCCCCTCCGCCTCCCGCGCGAACTCCAGGAACGCGCCGTCCGCGGGAACCGCGTCCGGCAGGAACCGCCGCATCCCATCCCGCGCGTCGTGGTTCCCCGGCAGCGCCAGCAGAGGCGCCTCCAGCCGCCCCAGCAGCCCCGCGGCGACGCGATAGGCGGCGTCGTCCCCGCCATCCACCACGTCGCCCGTGTGCACCACCAGGTCCGGCGCCAGCGCGTTCACACGCTCCACCGCCGCCGCCAGCCGCGCGGCCATGTCCACCCGGCTCTTCCACAGCCGGCCCGGCGCCTCCACATGCGTGTCGGTGATCTGCACGATCCTGAAGCGTCGCATCGGACGGCCCCTCCAAATGATGACGATCAGGCGCGGGCGAGCCGCCGCTCCCTGAAGAAGGTGTAGAGCCCGGCCGCGACCACGATCCCCGCGCCGATCCAGGTGGGGCCGTCCGGCCGCTCGTCGAACGCCAGATAGCCGATCAGCAGCGCCCAGATCAGCACCGAATAGCGGAACGGCGCCACGAACCCCACGTCGCCCGAGCGCATGGCGACGACGCCGCAATAGTACCCCGCCAGGATGAAGCCGACGGTGACGGCGATGCCCGCCATCTCGATCGGCTCGACCGCGTTCCACGGATGCGCCAGGGCGCCGACCCCGCCCATCACCGTCACCCCGAACGCCGTCGCCAGCGTCACCAGCGCCGAATGCGTCGCCCCGCTCAGCCGCCGCGTCGCCAGGTCCCTCACGGTGAAGCACACCACGCCCGACAGCGCCCACAGCATCGCCGGATCGAAGGCCTCGCCGCCCGGCCGCAGGATCAGCAGCACCCCGCCGAAGCCGACCCCGACCGCCGCCCAGCGCCGCCACCCCACCCGCTCGGCCAGGAACACCGCCCCGGCCACGGTGATCATCAGCGGCATGGTCTGCGCGATGGCCGAGACGGTGGCCAGCGGCAGGTTCACCAGCGCCGTGAGGTAGCAGAGCGTCGCCCCGATCTCCGCCACGCCGCGCAATCCCAGCCAAGGCCAGTCGCCCCGAGGCGGCAGACGACGCAGCGCGCCCAGCCGCCAGGCCAGCAGCGCCATCACCAGCGTCGCGCCGATCCCGCGCAGAAGGATCGTCTGATAGAACCCCACCTCCGGAGCGATCGCCTTCATCAGCGCGTCGTTGGCGGCGAAGCCGGCCATCGAAAGCGTCATGAACCCTGCGCCCCGCAGGTTCGCAGCGAACTCCGCCGCGGGCGTGCGCAACGGCGTCGAAAGCCGCGCCCCGCGCCCCCGCGTCGACGCGGTCGCGGTCCTCCGACCGGCAGGGCGGCGGTTGCGGCGGGATCGGGGCGGCATCTGGCGTCTCCTCGCGCCGGGGCCGGGCCTTGTCTCCGGCCCCGTCCCCGCGCCCCGCCTGTCTCCTCCCGCGAGGCGGGCGCGTCAAGCGGCCCCGCCCGGGCGCGGAGCACGCCTCCGCAAGGCCCGAAATTTTCTGATCATTTCAGTCGGATTTATCTTTACCCAAACCGAAAAGTTTGATCAAACATAGCGTATTGCTTGCAGACCGATGGATGCACCGCGGGTCCGAATTCCGGCGTTGATCCTTGCAAGGCCGGCCCTGCGCCGGCCCCTACCCCCGAAAAAATGCGCGGAGCGACCATGAGACATCACCTTTGGATAGCCGTCGCCGCGGCGGTTCTGGCGGCTCCGGCCGTGGCGGAAGACCTGTCAGAGACCGTCGCGATGGACGACGTTCCGCCGGCGGCCGTCGCCACCGCCACCGCGAATTCCGGCGGGCGCGCGTTCGAAGAAGTGCTGCGTCAGGTGGAAGACGGCGTCGAGATGTTCGAATTCGTGGGCACCAAGGCCGACGGTCTCGGCTTCGGCGTGGAAGTGCTGCCCGACGGCACGCTGCTGGAGACCGCCGAGGTCGTCGCGGTCGACGATCTGCCTGAGGTGGTCAAAGACGTCTTCGCCGCCGAACTGCCCGGCTTCGAAGCCGCTCAGATCGAACGGAACACCCGCGAAGGGGGCGCGCTCATCGTCTACGAGCTGGAATACGAGCGCGATGGGGAGACGATCGAGGCCGAAGTGCATGAGGACGGGTCGAACTTCGTGAACCTGGGCCCCAGCGAAGGGTGACTCGGCGCCTCGGCGGGGCCTGGGCGGCGCCCGGGCCCGTCGAGGGCCCGCCGGCGACCACGACGCCGCCCTTCGCCGAGATCCGGGAAGAGGCGGCGCCGGCCGCGGCGCGCGAGCGGCGGAGACCCCGACGCGACGTCGGAAGTTGAAGAGCGTCCTGGAACGCAGCCAAGAGGATCATTGATCATGCACGCGAACACGTTGCGGACGACGACATCGGCGCCGATCGCGCTCGCCTTCGGCCTCGCCCTGGGGCTCGGAGCCGCGCCGGGCCATGCCGAGGACGACGAGCCGGGCATCCCGGCGCCGCGCTTCACCTGGGAGCTCGGCGTCGAGGTCGAGAACGATCTGACCTTCGAAGCGGACGACCCCGCGGCCGAGCTGAACGATCTGTTCCCGTCCATCACAGGTGAATTCGGCCTCGAGTTCCTGGAGGGAACCGGGTTCTTCGGCACCTTGGTCCTGGAGCCGGTGCTGGATCCGACCGACGATCGCGTGTTCGAGGATGTCGGCCTCTACGCCGAAGAGCTTTTCGCCCAGGGGCAGGTCGACGTGGTCACGGTCAAGGGCGGCAAATTCAACCCCGCGTTCGGACAGGCCTGGGACGCGCCCGGCATCTTCGGCGGCGGCTTCGCCGGGGACTACGAACTGCTGGAGCGCATCGGCGGCGCTTTGACCGTCGAGTTCGAAGCCGGCGGCGGAGAGCATGAGGCGACCCTGTCGGCGTTCATGGCCGATCGGACGTTCCTCTCCGACTCCCTCTTCGCCGAACGCGGGCGGGTCCGCCTGGGCGATGGCGGACCGTCGAACACCGAAGGACCGGAATCGTTCGCCCTGGCGCTCGACGGGGCCTTCGACGACATCGGCTACACCGCGGGGTTTCTCTATCAGTCCGGCGGTCGAGGGGATCCGAGCGACGAGACCGGCTTCGTCGCCGGGCTGACCCGTGAGCTGCAGGCCGGGCCGGGAGAGCTGTTTCTGCAGGGCGAAGGCGCCTATTTCTCGGACTTCGAGGCGGGTTCGGACGACGTGCTGATCGGCACTTTCGTCGGCGCGTACGAAATCGACGACGTGACGATCTCGGCCGAGTACGCGTTCCGCGACGTGGAGGCGGCGGGCACGGATCACTTCGTCACCGCGACGGTGGAGTATGAGATCGTAGAAAATCTGTCCGCCGGGATCGGCTACGCTTTCGCCCGGGAAGACGACGAGGATGCGCACACGCTCGGCCTGATACTGGTCTACGAAATCGGCGGCGGTTTCGCGCTGCAGGGCTTCTGAGGCGGCGAAGACCGCGACGCGCGACGCCGTTTCGAAACGGCGTCGCGACCTGACGCCGCGACGGTCCTGGCGCCTCGCCGGCGGCCCGCGCGCACGGCGGAGACGCTCGAAGCGCGCCAAACCCCTCTTTCGAACGCTCGACCGCCACCCAAGGCCGCGGCGGATCCCGGACCCCGGGCCCGGCGTCGACCCGGCTCTCGCCCTCGACGCGGCCTGCGCTTTCTCCCGACCGAGCGCGATCCGACCGGTCGCTCCGCCCATCTTCCGGCCGCGCCGCCGGGGCGCTATGTCCTCGGCCATGTCCCGTCGGCCCGACCTCCTGAACCCGCTCTTCGCCGCGATCACCTCGCTGGAGGGCGTCGGCGACAAGACCGCCAAGCTCCTCGCCCGCCTCGGCGCCGAAAAACCCCGGGATCTCCTGTTCCTGCCGCCCCTGCGCATCATGGACCGCCGCATGCGCCCCTCCATCGCCGGCGTCCCCGACGGCGAATCCGCCACCATCCTCGCCCAGGTCGAGCAGCACCGCCCCGGCCGCCGCCCCGGCGCCCCGCACCGCGTCGCCATGCTCGACGAGGCGGGCGGGTTCGAGCTCGTCTTCTTCCGCATGCGCGAAGCCCAGCTGCGCGAAATGCTGCCCGAGGGCGAGATGCGCGTCGTCTCCGGCCGCGTCGAGACCTGGGAGGGGCGGCGCCAGTTCACCCATCCCGACCATGTGCTGAAGCCCGACGCCGCCGAGGCCCTGCCGCCCTTCGAGCCCGTCTACCCCTCCACCGAGGGCCTGGCGCCGAAGACCCTCGCCCGCGCCGCCGCCGCCGCGCTCGACCGCGCCCCCGACCTGCCCGAATGGATCGAGCCCGGCCTCTTCGCCGCCCGCGCCTGGCCCGCCTGGCGCGAGGCCCTGACCCTCCTCCATCGCCCCCAGGACGAGCCCGCCCTCGCCCGCCGCCAGGCCGCCCGCGACCGCCTCGCCTATGACGAGCTCCTGGCCCACCAGATCGCCCTCGCCCTCGCCCGCGAGACCACGCGCCGCGGCGCCGGCCGCGAAACCCAAGGCGACAGAACGCTCCGCCAAAAGGTCCTCGCCGCCCTCCCCTACGCCCCCACCGGCGCCCAGACCCGCGCCGTGAAGGAGATCACCGAGGACATGGCCGCGCCCACGCGCATGAACCGCCTCCTCCAAGGCGACGTCGGCGCGGGAAAAACCCTGGTCGCCCTCCTCGCCATGCTGGCCGCGGCGGAGGCCGGCGGCCAGGCCGCCCTCATGGCCCCGACGGAGATCCTCGCCCGTCAGCACCTCGAAAGCCTCACGCCCCTCCTCGCCCCCCTAGGCCTCGCCCCGGTCCTTCTGACCGGCCGAGACAAAGGCGCCGCCCGCCGCGAAAAGCTCGAAAAGGTCGCCTCCGGCGAGGCCCCCCTCGTCCTCGGCACCCACGCCCTCTTCAGCCAGGACGTCGACTTCGCCGACCTGCGCCTCGTCGTCGTCGACGAACAGCACCGCTTCGGCGTCCGCCAGCGCATGGACCTCACCGCCAAGGGCCGCCGCCCGGACGTGCTGGTGATGACCGCCACGCCCATCCCCCGCTCCCTCGCCCTCGCCTCCTACGGCGACATGGATCTCTCGGTGCTTGACGAAAAACCCCCCGGCCGAACCCCCGTGACCACCGCCCTCATCTCCGCCGAGCGCTACGACGAGGTCGTCGCCCGCCTCGCCGCCGCCGTGGCCGAGGGCCGCCGCGCCTACTGGGTCTGCCCCATGGTCGAGGAGAGCGCCGACAGCGACCTCACCGCCGCGACCGAGCGGCGCGCGGCGCTGGCCGAGGCCCTCGACCAGGCCCTCGCCCCCCGCTTCGGCGCCGGCTGGGGCCGCCGCGCCACCGCCCTCGTCCACGGCCAGCTCCCCCCGGCCGAAAAGGACGCCGCCATGGCCGCCTTCGCCGCCGGCGAGGCCCGCGTCCTCGTCGCCACCACCGTCATCGAGGTCGGCGTGAACGTCCCCGAAGCCTCCATCATTGTGGTCGAGCACGCCGACCGCTTCGGTCTCGCCCAGCTCCACCAGCTGCGCGGCCGCGTCGGCCGGGGCCGCGAAGCCTCCACCTGCCTCCTGATGTACGAGGGCCCTCTGGGAGACGCCGCCCGCGCCCGCCTCACCGCCCTCCGCGACACCGAGGACGGCTTCAAGATCGCCGAGGAGGACCTCCGCCTCCGCGGTCCCGGGGACCTCCTCGGCGCCCGCCAATCCGGCCTCCCCGAATTCCGCCTCGCGGACCTCGAACGCGACGCGTCCCTCATGGCCGCCGCCCAAGACGACGCCCGCCTCCTCATCGCCACCGAGCCGGACCTCCAGGGCAAGCGCGGCGAAGCCGTCCGCACCCTCCTCTGGCTCATGCAAGCCGACGAGGCGATCCGCATGCTCAAAGCCGGCTGACCCCCGTCGTTCTCCTTCCGCCCCTTTTTGTTCTCACTACGTTCTTGACACGACACAATTCCTAATGGAACGTAAACGCACAGACAGGGAACGCCGAAGGAACATCGCCATGAGAACGCTCGCCAGCATCGCCGCCGACGCCCCGCGCACCGCGCTCGAGGATGCCGCCGCGCTCGCCGCGCTCTGCCTCATGGCCGTCGCCGGCTTCGCCTTCACCGGGCTTCTCTGAGGCCCGCGCCGAGTTCGCCTGCGGTCGCGTCGCGGACCTCTTCGAGCCGGTCCCTCGTCCGGCGCCCCCTCCCGGCCTTCGCCTGCTCGCCGGCCAGGGGGTCGGATCCGCGTCAACCGCATTCCTGCCGCCGCGCGCCCCCAGGCCGCGGCGGCTTTTTTTCGACTTGAAGCGCCCTGAAACGCCCGAGACCGGCCGCCGCCGAAGGCTCAGACCTCCGCCGCCGCCTCGGCCTCCTCCATCGCCGCCAAGGTCGCGTCCAGCGACAGCAGGATGGAGGCATGGCGGTTCTTGTAGTCCTTCGCCGGCGACAGCGCCTCGTACCCCTCGAAGGGCGCCTCGGGCACGGGCCCCCCGGCCTTCAGCATAGCCTTCAGCTGATCCCGCGCCGCCGCGATCTCCTCGCGCGCGCGCCCGATCACCCCGGCCCCCAGCACGGCGGCCGAGGCCTGGCCCAGCGCGCAGGCCTTCACCTCCTGCCCGAACGCCGCCACCCGCCCATCCTCCATCGACAGGTCCACCGTCACCGTCGATCCGCATAGGGGCGAGCGCTTGCGCGCCGTCGCCTGAGGGGCCTCCAGCCGCCCCGCATGGGGAATGTCGGCCGCCAGCGCCAGGATGCGCTTCGAATAGAGGCTGATCAGATCCTGGTCGGCATCGGACATGGCTGAGGTCTCCGCATCGACAGGCCACGGGACGGCGGCGCGTTCCGAGGGTTACATAGACCCCAAGGGTCCCTTATGAAACCCGACGGCCGCGACCTTTCCGCGCCGTTCCACCGCCTGCCTTCGAGGAGCCGCCCCATGGCCCACGATGATCCCGCCTGCGCCGCCCCGCCCCCGGGCGGGCCCTTCGACCCCGCCTCCCTCCTGTGGGACGATCGCGGTCTGCTGCCCGCCATCGCCCAGGACTCGCATACCGGCGAAGTGCTGATGGTCGCCTGGATGAACCGCGCCTCGCTGGAGGAGACGATGCGGACCGGCCGCGTCTGCTATTGGTCCCGCTCCCGTCGGGCCCTCTGGCGCAAGGGCGAAAGCTCCGGCCACGTCCAGCGCCTGGTGGATCTGCGCGTCGACTGCGACCGCGACGTGATCCTGATGCAGGTCGATCAGACCGGCCCGGCCTGCCACACCAACCGCCGGTCCTGCTTCTACACCGCCGTCCGCGACGGCCATGAGGTGGAGCTCATGAAGCCGGAGGAGGCGTGAGCGACGCCGCCGAGCCCCCTCGGACCGACGCCCCGCCTCCGCCGCCCCAGGCCCCCGCGGCGCCCCAGCGCTGGGACGCCCTCCGTCGCCGCCTCGCACCGGCCAAGCGCCTCGTCGCCCGCCTGCTCGCCGCGGCCCCCGATCCCTGGAAAGACCTCTGGCGCCGCCGCCTGGCGCCCGAGGCCGTCCGTCGCCTGATCCTCGGCCTGATCGCCGGGCTCGTCGGCGGCCTCGCGGCGCATCACGCCGGCGTGCCCCTCGCCTGGATGCTCGGCCCCATGTTCCTGTGCATGGCCCTGCGCCTTTCGGGCGCGCCCATCGAGGTGCCGCTCTGGTTCCGCACCGCCTTCATGGGCCTCATCGGCCTTTTTCTGGGCGAAAGCTTCGGCCAGGCCGAGGGCGAGGACCTCGCCCGCTGGCCCGTCAGCCTCGCCCTCGCGGTGCTCTACGTCCCGGTCGCGGGGGCCTCCTGCTACGTCTTCTTCCGCCGCTACTCGAAGATGACCCGAGGCTCCTCCCTCCTCTGCGCGCTCCCCGGCGGCCTCACCGCCGTCGCCATCTTCGCCCAGGAGGCCGGGGGCGACGAGCGCCGCGTCGCCCTCTTCCACGCCCTGCGGGTCGCCTTCGTGGTCCTGATCGCCCCCCTCATCGCCTTCGGCATCCTCGGCCTGCCCGAGCCCACGCCCGAGATGTTCGAAAAGTCCGCCCGCCTCGGCCTTGTCGACGCCGCCCTCCTCGTCGCCGCCGCCCTCGCCTGCGCGCAACTCATCGAGCGCTTGCGCCTCCCCGTCCCCTACCTCCTCGGCCCCCTCGCCGCCTCCGCCCTCCTGCGCTTTCCCGGCCTGATCGAGGGCGGCCTCCCAGGCTGGCTGGTGGAGGTCGCGCTGCTGGTCTGCGGCGCCTCCATCGGCACGCGCTTCCATGGCGTCGGCTGGCGGTTTTTCATCGACGTCGCCGCCTGGACCGCCGCCGGCACCGCCCTTCTGATGGTCATCAGCGGCCTCTTCGCGGTCGTCGCCTCGCTGCTGCTCGGCGTCGACATCCTCGCCGCGCTGCTGGCCTACGCCCCCGGAGGCGTCGCCGAGATGAGCCTCATCGCCCTCGCCATCGACGCCGACCCGGCCTTCGTCGCGACCCATCACATGGCGCGGATCTTCGCGATCCTCTTCGCCCTGCCGCTGATCGCGATCCCGCTCAGGCGGCTGATGGCGGCAGACCGAGACGATCCCTGATCGAGGCCGGCGTCTCCCCCGCCGCCCGCAGCTCCGCCAGCCCCGCATCCCGGTCCCGCTTGGCGAGTCGCCGCCCGTCCTCGTCCCGGATCAGCCTGTGGTGCCGCCAGACCGGAACCGGCAGCTCCAGAAGCGCCTGCAGCAGCCGGTGCAACGCCGCCGCCTCGTAAAGGTCTTCGCCCCGCGTCACGTGGCTGACAAGCTGCGCGGCGTCATCCACCACCACCGCCAGATGATAGGCCGCCGCCGCGTCCTTGCGCGACAGCACGACGTCGCCGCAGACCTCCACCAGCCAGTCCGGATCGAGCCGCCGAGACCCCGTCTGCCCTTTCGGCCCCTCGCCGATCTCTTCGAGCGTCAGGGCCCTCACCGCCGCCGGCCCTCCCAGCCACGCCACCGCCCGGCGCATGTCCAGCCGCAGCGCGTGGGGCAGGCTCCGATCCGCCCCGCCGTCCCGGCACGTCCCCGGATAGGGCGCCCCGTCGGGCCCGACGATCCCTGCGACGCCCTCCTGCGGCGCCGCCTGCGCCTCGGCGATGTCCCGCCGCGTGCAGGTGCAGGCGAACAAAAGCCCCCGCAGCGCCAGCTTCGTCAGCGCCGACCTGTAGACCGGCCCCCGCCGCGACTGCCGCATGACCGGCCGCGGCCAGGTCACGCCCAGCCAGGCCAGATCCGCCTCGATCCCCTCCACGAACGCCTCGCGCGAGCGCCCCGGATCCAGATCCTCGATCCGCAGCAGAAACAGCCCCGCCCCCGCCCGCGCCGCATCGAAAGCGGTCAGGCAGGAAAAGGCATGGCCCAAATGCAGCGCCCCGTTGGGAGACGGCGCGAAACGTTCGATCAAGGTCAATGGACGTCCGGGGGTCTTCAACGCGCCGCGATCAGACCGCTCCGCCGCTGAAATCTCAACGGAAAATGACGCAACTGTCCCACATCGATACAGTCGCTGCGCCCTGGAGCAACTCCTGCGCGATCGCGCGCCCGCCCGGTCGACCTCCGGTCCGCCTCCCCCGGCCCGAGCCCCGACTCGCCTTGACGCCGCCGCCTCGTCGTCCACCCTTCCCGCCATGGTCGGACGCATCATCGAAACCGAGGCCTGCGTCGCCGAAGGCGCCGCCTGGCTCGCCGAGCGGGAGCCGCGCTTCGCCCGCGCGCTCGCCCAGACCGGCCCCCCGCCCCTGCGCCGGCGCCCCGACGGCTACCCCGCGCTCCTCCAGGCCATCGTCTCGCAGCAGATCTCCGTCGCCGCGGCCCGAGGAATCCAGGCCCGCCTCGACGCCGCCGGCGCCGACACCCCCGAGGGCCTCAACGCCCTCTCAGACGAGGACCTGCGCGCCTGCGGCCTCTCCCGCCCCAAGATCCGCTACGCCCGCGCCCTCGCCGAGGCCGATCTCGACTACGCCGCCCTCCGCCGCGCCCCCGACGAAGACGCCCTCGCCGCCCTTGTCGCCCTGCCGGGCATCGGCCGCTGGACCGCCGAGATCTACCTGCTGTTCGCCCTTGGCCGCGCCGACGTCTTCGCCCCCGCCGACCTCGCCCTCCAGGAAGCCGCCAAGACCCTCTTCGACCTCGAAGACCGCCCCGCCCCTAAGCCCTTCGCCCATATGGCCGAGGCCTGGAGCCCGTGGCGAGGCGTGGCGGCGCGCCTCCTTTGGGCCTATTACCGCGTGGACAAGCAACGGGAGGGCGTGACGTGAGCTTCACTCTGGACGGACCCAGACGGGCCGCCAAATCCGGAACCGCCGACGCGCTGGTCCTGCTCCTGCACGGCTACGGCGCCGACGGGAACGACCTCATCGGCCTCGCCGACGTGCTGGCCGACCACCTCCCCACGGCCGAATTCCGCAGCCCGAACGCCCCCCAGGCCTGCACCGTCAATCCCATGGGCCGCCAGTGGTTCCCCATCCCCCAAATGGACGGCAGCACCGAAGCGCAGCGCAACGCCGGCTTCGCCGCCTCCCAGCAAGCCCTGAACGCCTGGCTCGACCAGACCGCCGAGGACACCGGCGTCCCCGCCGCCCGCACCCTCCTCCTCGGCTTCTCCCAAGGCACCATGATGAGCCTGCACGCCGGCCCCCGCCGCCAGGCCCAGCTCGCCGGCATCGTCGGCTTTTCGGGCCGCCTCCTCGCCCCCGAAAAGCTGCCCGAGGAGATCGCCTCCAAACCCCCCGTCCTCCTCCTCCACGGCGACATGGACGAGGTCGTCCCCTTCGCGGACATGGAGGCGGCGCGAAAAGGCCTCGAAGCCGCCGGCCTCCAGGTCGCCACCCATGTCATGCCCCGCGCCGGCCACTCCATCTCGCCCGACGGGCTCGGCGCCGCGCTCGCCTTCATCAAGGCCCGGCTGGCATGATCCCCGGCCCGGCGACAGGCCCCGGAACGCCGTCGCAAAACCGTAGCATCAGGCTGCTATCACCCGCCTTATGTCGAGGATACACCCTGCATCTGGCGGCTTGCGCGTCCCATCTCTCGACATATAGTGACGTAGCGACCGGGACGGGCCGTCCCGTCTCGGCGCAGACCCAACGCGCTCGGGACGGGAGAGCGATGCGATGTTGAACGATCCCTACGCCACCCCCTTCGTGCGAAGTCCCGCGCGGCTCAAGGACCACCCGGCCCTGGTCCTGAACGCCGACTATCGCCCGCTCAGCTATTTTCCCCTATCGCTCTGGCCCTGGCAGGAGGCGGTGAAGGCCGCCTTCCTCGACCGCGTCTCCGTCGTCGCCGAATACGACGAGGTCGCCCGCTCCCCCAGCCTGGAAATCCGCCTGCCGTCGGTGGTCGTCCTGCGCGACTACGTGAAGCCCGCGCGCCTCGCCGCCTTCACCCGCTTCAACCTCTTCCTGCGCGACGAATTCGCCTGCCAGTATTGCGGCGCCAAGGGCGACCTGACCTTCGATCACGTCATCCCCCGTTCCCGCGGCGGCCGCACGACGTGGGAGAACGTCGTCGCCTGCTGCGGTCCCTGCAACCTCAAGAAAGGCTCGCGTTCGCTCAAGGAGGCCGGCATGTCCCTCGCCAAGCCCCCGCGCCGCCCCACGGCAGGGGAGCTGCAGAACGTCGGGCGCAAATTCCCGCCCAACTACCTTCACGACAGCTGGATGGACTTCTTGTACTGGGATGCCGAGCTGGACGCCTGAGCCGCGCTCAGCCCCCGCGCTCAGCCCCGTGCGCGGCCCCCCGCCCGCGCGGCCGCCGCCCACAGCGCCAGCAGACCCAGCGAGGCGAGCCCGTTCCAGCTCGCCATGCTCAGCCCCGCCATCTCCCAGGCGACATCCGTGCAGCGCACCAGCGGCGCCTCCAGGATCGCCTGCAGCAGTTCGTCCGTGCTCATGCCCGCGTCCTGACCCCCGGCGCAGGTGCTCGGCCCGTCCCACCAGCCCCGCTCCACGCCCGTATGCAGCAGCGCAAGACCGGCGGAGACCGCCATGGCCGCCAGGCCCAGCAGCGGGACCGCGCTCAGCCTCCGCAGCGCCGGGATCAGCAGCGCCGGTCCCAAAGCCGCTCCCACCGCATGCGGCCAGCGCTGCCAGATGCACATGGGGCAGGGGGCCAGCCCCATCGCGTGCTGAAAGAAGAACGCCCCGGCCAGCAGCCCGGCCGAGCCCGCCGCCGCCAGCGCAGCCGCGGCCCGGCTCGGACGCGCCAGCAGGCCCGCGGCGCCCTGCGCCAGGCTCATGGCGCCTCTCCCAGGCCGATCCAGCCGAACAGGATCGCCGCGAGGGTCGCGCCCGCCGTCAGAAGCGTAAGGATCCAAACCATGCCGAGAGCGCTGCCGGCCCCGACCAACGCCCCGTCCCGCTCCAGCAGCCCCACGGCGACCAGAACCACCGCGAAGCCGGGCACCGTGTTGGTGCCCGGCAGCGGAACCAGGATCGAGGCGCTGAACAGCATCAGCGCCAGCCCGACGATCCGATCCAGCGGCGGCCGGGTCAGGGCGGTCAGGCGCGGGCGGCAGACGCCCTCGACCCGTCGCAGCCACGGCTCGGCGCGGCGCGACAGCTCCTCTAGCCTCTCGATCGCCACCTGCCGCCTGCGCAGACCTTCCGGCAGCCAAGGCGCCCGCCGCCCCGCCGTGATCTGGGCCGACACGAACAGAAGCGGCAGCGCCACGATCTGCGGAACGCCGTAGAGGAAGGGGATGCAGCAAGGCAGCGCCAGGATCAGCAGGAACAGCCCGAAGGCGCGCTCATGCAGCCGGTCCAGAATCCAGCCCAAAGACATCGAGCCCGCGTCGGCGCCCGAGGCGTCGGTCTCGGCCCGGGCCTCCGCGGCCAAGCGGGCCAGACGCTCGGAAATCGCGATGTCCTGGACCTCTGCGGTCGCCATGCGCGCTCCTCTGGACGAAAGGCCCGACCGGCCGTCGCCGGCTCGGCGGTAGCAACCCCGATCCCTTGTGTAAACCGGCGCGCGCCCGACATTTGCCCGACGCGGTCGGGACGTTTGCCCGACGCTTGCCCGACACCCGCCCGACCGGCGTCCCGACGCCGGCCCGACCGGCGCCCGACGCGCCCCCGACGCTTGCCCGACACCCGCCCGACATTTGCGGGACGCTTTTTCGGCCCGTCTTGACGGCGGGCGACGCCCCGGCGATGGTTCGCCCGCTTCCCCACCGGGCCCGGATGGCGGAACTGGTAGACGCAGCGGATTCAAAATCCGCCGGGGTAACTCCCTTGCGGGTTCGAGTCCCGCTCCGGGTACCAATGCCTGACCGGCGCTTCTAGCAAGCGCGCAACCTTCTGAATTCAGGCGGTTTTCCAAAGGGGTGTCGGCGGCGCCGGACGGGTGCGCCGCCCTCCGACGGATCCCGGAGCGCTCTCGCGCCGTCCGGGATCCGCCGGCCATCTTGAAACCCGCGGCCGTGGCGGCGGCGGCGGATCCTCCGGGCGTTTCGACGACGCTACGCTGGCCCTGCGGGACGACTCCGCTTTCGGACCGATCGTCACCCCGGAGCGGTGATGGCGACGCCACTGACAAGACTGAAGCTATGATTAAGGGGGTGGCCGAAAAACCCTCGGAAATGGCGAGGCGACGTCGCTCAACCCATTGAATTCATTGACTCTGGATGCCAACCCAAACGGCGACGTCTGCATTTCAAGGGCTTCGCGCGGCGAGTCGCCCCCTCCGTCTCGCCGCCTCTCGCGGCCCGTCCGAGCCCGATTCGCACGGTCCCGAAAGCACCGCGCCCGCCCCTTGGGGAAGGGACGGGCGCGGCTCGCCGGGCTGCTCGGCGGTCTCAAGTCACGGCGAGTTCGGCGGACCCCGGGCGGCATCGGGGCCCGCCGAGCATCCTGACGTTCCGGCTTGGGGCCGGATCGCCCTCCGAGCGGGTCGGCACGCTACGCTACTGACGACCGGCAGAGCCTGCCGATCCGCCGACATCCCTCGGAGCGGGATGGAAACGCGACTTAACGAAGATGAAGATAGGGTTAACGACAGGGCCGAAAAATCCCCGGAAACTGTGAGGGAAGCCGGACTAAGTTATTGAAAAATAATTGTCTGACATTGCGGCACCTTAAGAAAAGTGAATGAAGTCTCGGCTGAGCGTTCAGATCGACTCGCCCCGCAGACGCTCTGCGACTCGCCTCCCCGACTTGCCTCGGGCAGGGCGGCGCACTAGAACATAAGTAGAACTTGATGGAGGTTCCATGTCCGCGTCCCCCTCGGATCGCCGCGCCCTGAAACGCCTGGCGGAAGGCGCGGCCGCCCGCGGCGGCCCGCGCCTGGCGCTCGGGCCGGGCGCGGCGCTGCTGCGCGGCCGCGTGCACGAGATCTGCGGCCCCTCCCGCCGCAGCCTCGCCGCCCTCCTCGCCGCCACCGCGGAACGCAACGGCGAAGGCGGCCCCATCCTCTGGATCCGCGCCCCGGGCGTCGACGGCCGGCCTGGCGCCGACGGGCTCGCGCGGTTCTTCAACCCCGGCCGGCTGGTCATCGCCACCCCGCGCCGGACCGAGGACGCGCCCTGGTGCGCCGAGGAGGCATTGCGCGCCGGCGCCTGCGGCCTGGTGCTGGTCGAGCTGACCTCGCCTTTGCGCTTGACGCCCGTGCGCCGCCTGCACCTGGCGGCCCGCGCCGGGGCGGAGCGAGCGGCCGAGGCGGGCGCCCCGCCGCCCCTCGCCCTGCTGCTCGTCCCCGGCGACGGCGGCTGCGAGGGCGTCGAGAGCCGCTGGTTCTGCAGCCCCGAGGCCGCGGCCGCCTCCGCCCGGATGCCCCGGGATGCGTCGGGGCGTGGACCGGACTGGCCCTCGGGCGGCGCCGAGACCTGGCGGTTGGAGCTGCGCCGCGCCCGTCTTTCTCCGCCCCGCCGCTGGCATGCGATCCGGCGGTCCGAGGCGTCCGGCCCGCCTCTGCGCCTGGTCCCCGCCGGCGCGCCCAAGGACCTCGCGACCCTTCCGCCGCCCCCGCCCTCCCTGGCCGCGCCGTTGCGCGACGCCCGCGCCGCGGCCGCCTCCGCTCAGGGCTGAGACGACCTTCGAGCTCGATGGTTTCCAGCCGCCGCCGCAAGACGAAGCGATCCTCGCCCTCCGCCGCGCTTGCACGAGCTTGGAGCGAAAAACCGTTCTGCGCGACGAGTTTCACAGCGCCTGCCTCGAGGGCGGAGGGCGGAGCACTGATCCCACACCGCCGACCTCCACCTGCGTCGACGTCCAGCAGGTCCGCGATCCTCGCAAGCGTTTCCCACGCCGCCGAGCAGGGCTTGAGCCGAGCCTGCGATGCACCAGCGCCAGACCTCGACCAGCATGCGGCGCGAAGCTGTTCGCCCGACGCTGCGCTCCCGCCCATCGCCTCGCCGCTGTCTGGCCCGCGCGGTCGATGCGCAACCGGCGTCAGCCTCCTGGACCTGCGCCGCCGCCGCACCGCGACACCCACCGCCATCGCATCTCGCCGCCGTGTCGGCGCGGACTCTCGCCGAGCCGAAAGCTACTGAACGCACCGACGCCGCGGGCCCGTAGCCGCGACGATTCAAAGGCCCTATGCCCATTTTCTGGACTCTCCGGTTGGCTTTGGCGCGGTTCAAGCCCCCCGACGAAGAGGCCGTCGCGCTCGGCTGCGTGCCGTGCCAGAGACCGACCTGTCACCCTGCCGCGGCCGCCTTCGTGAGCATGTGCCCGTCTCGCCCGGACCGCCGGAGGATCGTCAACGGCGTCCTCAAGCGTTTCAGCACCGATGGTTCGTGGTGGAATTCCCCTGAACAATGCGGCCCACGAACCACCCTGCATGGAAGCGTCCGGGGGGTGGCGCAGGCCTTTAGCGTCGGGTTTAGGACGCTGCAGCAATCGCCTATCGCATCGAAACTGTCCTGGCCCGCCAGTCCGCTGGCGACGGAAAGCGCTCCTTGCAGGGTGACAGTTCCTTGATCCGCGGCCAACGAAATGGCGACGCAATGAGCGGCCACGTTATTCTCGGAACGCTCCGCTGAGCCCCTCTCGGCGAGAGCAAGCGGTTCATCGCGGCTCAGGAAGCGCCGCGCGCCTCGAGGTCCATGCCTTGGTGGACGCCAGGGACCTTCCGATCCTGCGTCCTCTTTATCGCGGCCACGTGCAGTCGATGCCCCGCTCGGACTTGCCGTCACCGCTGAGCTGAACGACCCAGCGACCCTGATCTGCGCCCGCGCGTTTCTCAGGAGCCCTTCGCGCGAAGCGGGGCCGAGCGAGGCGCTTGGGCCAGCATTTCGCCAAGCGCCCTTGGCGACGCGGGTTCCAAGCTTCAGTCCGAGCCGCCTCGCCAGCGCAGTCTTCTCGAACGCGACTTCTACCGCATCCGGCGGTTCCGAAAGCTTGCGATGCTCTAGGATGCAAGGTCGGGCAGCCGACGTGCCGCCGCAAAAATCGCCTTCTTTCGCGCCTGATCAGCTTAGCAAAGAAACCCACCGTTGAGATTTCGCTTCGCGGCCGCCTCTCTCCGGCCGCGCCGCCGCGCCAAGCCGACCTCCGTCTTCGAGGCAAACGCCTTCGGTTCAGCCGCCGCGCGATCGGAGCATCACCCCGAGGCCTCCTGCCAAAACCCCGCTCATGCCGCCGGCCACGTAGCCTCCGGCGATCGCGATCAAGGACCAGCCGGCGGCCCAGCCGAAAACCGTCGCCAGCAAAGCGCAGCCCAGACCGACCGCCAACGGGGCCGCGGAGGCGCCCGGCGCCGGCGGCGCGTCGGCGCCGACCCTCCGCTCGTCGGACGTCGTCGAACTCTCCGGCTCGAATGTCGACCCCGTCGCGCGCTGCGCGTCAGACATTGGCGCTCCTCCCAATGGGCGCCGCTTGGCGCGCCCAGAGCGAAACTCTGCCTTCGAAACCCTGCCGAAGCGTTAAACGGCGCCGGCCCGGATGGATCGCGGCCGCGTCGCCGCCGGCTCGCCCGATCAGGCGTTGAACAAGAAATGCAGCACGTCGCCGTCGGCGACCTCGTAGGCCTTGCCCTCTACGCGCATGCGCCCGGCCTCCTTGGCGCCGACCTCGCCTCCAAGCGCCACGTAATCGTCGAAGGCGATGGTCTCCGCCCTGATGAAGCCGCGCTCGAAGTCGCCGTGGATGACGCCGGCCGCCTGGGGCGCCTTGGCCCCGGCGGGAATGGTCCAAGCCCGCGTCTCCTTCGGTCCGGCGGTGAAGTAGGTGCGCAGGCCCAGCAGGCCGTAGCCGGCGCGGATCAGCCGATCCAGGCCCGGCTCCTCCAACGACAGGTCGGCCAGGAACTCCTCGCGCTCCTCATCCGGAAGCTGGGCGATCTCCGCCTCGATGCCGGCCGAGATCACCACGCAGGCGGCGCCTTCGGCCTCGGCCTTCGCCCGAACCTCGGCCGACGCCGCATTGCCTTCGGCCGCCGCGTCCTCTTCCACGTTGCAGACGTAAAGAACCGGCTTGGAGGTGATCAGCTGCAGCTGCCCCCAGGCTTTGGCGTCGTCCTCGGGCACGTCGACGGTGCGCGCCGGCCGTCCCTCGTCCAGCGCGGCCTTCGCGAGGCGCAGCAGACGGTCCTGCAGCACCGCCTCCTTTTCGCCGCCGCGGATCTTGCGGCTCAGGTTGTTCAACCGCTTCTCGATGCTTTCGAGATCCGCCAGCATCAGCTCGGTCTCGATGATCTCGGCGTCGCCCAGAGGGTCCACGCGACCCTCCACATGGGTGACGTCGGGGTCCTCGAAACAGCGCAGGACATGGGCGATGGCGTCGGTCTCGCGAATGTTGGCGAGAAACTGGTTCCCCAGACCTTCGCCCTGGGCGGCGCCCTTCACCAGTCCGGCGATGTCGACGAAGGTCAGGCGGGCCGGGATGATCTCCTTGGACTTGGCGATCTCAGCGAGCCTGCCGATGCGCGGGTCCGGCACGGCGACCTCGCCCACGTTCGGCTCGATGGTGCAGAAGGGAAAGTTGGCGGCCTGCGCCGCAGCGGTCCGCGTCAGCGCGTTGAAGAGCGTGGACTTTCCGACGTTCGGAAGTCCCACGATCCCGCATTTGAAGCCCATGGCGCGTCCCTTTCCCGCGATAGCGGCGGCCGGATCGCATGCGCCCGGAGCGGGGTCAAGCGAGCGGGGACCGGCGGCCGCCGCGGCGGGTCAGGAGAAACGGCGCTTCAACCGCTCCAGCGGCGACAGGGGCGCTGCAGGCGGGCTCTCCGGCGCGTCCCGCTCGGTCTCCGCGGCGACGTCTTCTTGGGTCGTCTTGGCCCGCTTGGGCTTCGGCGGGGCCATGCGCAGCGCGACGGCGTTCATGAACCCGCCATCGTCGCCGCCCGCCAGCTTCGCGGCCCCGTCCGAGACGCCGCCGAGGAGGTCCTCGAGCCACCGCGCCTCCTGCCTCGAAAAATCATGCAGCACGTATCCCGACACGCGGCTCTTGTCGCCCGGATGCCCGATGCCCAGCCGGACCCTCTGATAGTCCGGCCCCAGATGGCGATGGATGTCCCTCAGGCCGTTATGCCCCGCATGGCCGCCGCCGCGCTTCACCCGGCATTTGCCTGGGGCGAGATCCAGCTCGTCATGGAAAACCGTCATGTCCTCCGCGGGAATCTTGTGGAACCGCGCCGCCGCGGCCGCCGACTGGCCGGAAAGGTTCATGTAGGTCTCCGGCTTGAGCAGCAGCACCTTCTCGCCCCCGAGCCGCCCGTCGCTGACCTGGCCCTGAAACTTCGCCCGCCAGGGCGAGAAGCCGTGATCCGCGGCGATGCGGTCCAGCGCCATGAAGCCGATGTTGTGACGCTGGCGTTCATGCTCGCGCCCCGGATTGCCGAGACCGACGAAAAGCAGCATGGCGAAGGTCCTCCGGCAGGGCGGGGCGCCCAACGCGGAGATATCGCGCGTCGGCCGCGACGCGCAAGCGCGGGCGGCGCATCGCCCGCCGGGCGGGAGTTCGGGCGGGGCCGAAGCGGGCGCCCGCAGGGCGCAGCGAGGGCCTGACCGGGCTCTCGCCCGGCGGATCCGTCTGCGTCTGGACTCCGCCGCCGCGCGGTCCTACCCGAGCCACCACCGCCGCAGGAGACCCGCCATGACCTTCGACCGCTCCGTCAAGATCGCCCCGTCCATCCTCTCCGCCGATTTCGCCGACTTCGGCGCGGAGATCGAGGCGGTGGAGGCTCAGGGCGCCGACTGGATCCATGTCGACGTCATGGACGGCCATTTCGTGCCGAACATCACCTTCGGGCCGCAGACCTGCAAGGCGATCCGCCCGCATATAGGAACGGTCATGGACGTCCATCTCATGATCGCTCCGGTCGACCCCTATATCGACGCCTTCGCCGAGGCCGGCGCCGACGTCCTCACCGCCCATGTGGAGGCCGGCCCCCATCTCGACCGCACGCTGCAGGCGATCCGCGCCGCCGGCATGAGGGCGGGCGCCGCCCTCAACCCCGCCACCCCGCCCGAGGCGCTCTCCTACGTGCTCGACCGTCTCGACCTGGTTTGCGTGATGACGGTCAATCCCGGCTTCGGCGGGCAGAGCTTCATCGACGCCATGGCCTCCAAGGTCGCCCGCCTGCGCGAGATGATCGGCGATCGCCCGATCCATATCGAGATCGACGGCGGCGTGACCCCCGTCACCGCGCCCGCGGTCGTCGCCGCCGGGGCCGACGTCCTCGTGGCGGGGTCGGCCGTGTTCAAGGACGGCTCGGTAGCCGACCCCGCGGCCTACGGCGCCAACATCCGCGCCATCCGCGCCGCCGCCGAAGGCTGACGAAACCGCCGCCTCCCCCTTCGCCGAGCCGCCTTCGCCGGACCGAGGCTCGCCTGAGGCGAAGCCCGGAGAAACGCCGTCGTCCAGGCAGGCTGCGATGTCCGTCGACCCCTGCGCCGATCTCGGCGCCGCGCCGGACGAGGCGCCGTCCCGCCTCGCCGATGCCATGATCGCCCGCGCGCAGGACCCCGCCCGGCTCCCGCTGCGTCCAGACCGTCATCGACAGGGGCGCCGCGACCCCGCTCGCCGCGGGCGTCATCGGCGACGCGCCGGTCGAGGCCCGCCGACGTGCCGCGCTTTTCGTCCGCTGAGGCGACATCGCCTTCGTCGCCGGGATCGCCCGCAGGCGTTGAGCGCAGTTCAGGTCGCTTCAAAGCAGGCGGCGTACAACGCCCCAGCGTCGGCCTCGTCGAAGGGCCGCGGGTTGGAGCCCGCGGTCGGATCCGCCGCCGCGTCCGCGGCCAGCGCCTCGATCCCGTCGCGCGGCACGCCCAGACCGGCCAGCGTGTCCGGCACGTCGAGGTCGGCGCGCAGCGCCAGAACTTGCGCGAAAAGCGCCTCCCAGCTTCCCGCCAACCCGCAGCAGGCCGCCGCCTCCGCCAGCCGGGTTTCGCCGACCTCGCGATTGAAGCGCAGCACGGCCGGCATCACCACCGCGTTGGTCATGCCGTGATGGGTGTCGAAATGCGCGCAGATCGGATGGCTCAGCGCATGGACCGCCCCCAGACCCTTCTGAAACGCCGTCGCCCCCATCAGCGCCGCCGCCAGCAGCGCCGAGCGGGCCTCCAAGTCCTTGGGCCGATCCGCCGCCGTCCGCAGGTGATCGAAGCAGAGCCGCAGCCCCCGCAGCGCGATCCCGTCGGCCATCGGATGCCATCCGGGCGCCGCATAGGCCTCGAGGCAGTGGGCCAGCGCGTCGAAGCCCGCGCCCACGGTCAACCGGCGCGGCAGGCCGAAGGTCAGCTCAGGATCGGCGATGACCTCGCGCGGCATCATCCTGGGGTGAAAGAGGATCTTCTTCCGCTTGCGTCCTGCATCCGTCAGGACGGCGGCGCGCCCCACCTCCGCCCCGGTGCCCGCCGTCGTCGGCACGCAGACCGAAGGGGCCACGGCGTCCGCGTCCGCCTGCGTCCACCGATCCCCGATGTCTTCGAAGTCCCAGACGGGCCGCGTCTGTCCCGCTTGAAACCCGATCAGCTTGCCCAGATCCATCGCCGAGCCGCCGCCGAAGGCCACGATCCCGTCATGCCCGCCCGCCTTGAAGACCTCGACGCCCGCGCTCAGGTTCGCCTCGGTCGGGTTGGGCGCCACGTCGAAAAACGCCGCCTTCCCCAGTCCCGCCGTCTTCAGCGCCCCGCGCGCACGCGCCGTGATCTCCGCCCCTTCCAGCCCGCGATCCGACACGAACAGCGGGCGCGAGATCCCCACCGCGGCGCAGGCCTCGCCCAGCTCGGCGATCCGGCCCGGGCCGAACCGCACCGCGGTCGGATAGGACCAGGTCCCGACGAAGCTCACGCGGTGATCTCCAACTCCACAGCGCCGCCCCCGACCTCATAGCGCCAGCGCCCCGGCCCCTCCGGAAACCGCGTGCGCAGGGCCGAGCCGGTGATCACGAACTGCCCCGCCTCGAGCACCTGGCCCCGGTCCCGCAGGTGGTTCAGCACCGCTGCGAATCTTTCGAGCGGCGCGGCCGCCGACACGTCCCCCGTCTCGACCTCCGCCCCGTCGATCAGCAGCCGAGACGGCCCGGCCGCCGGATCGAACCCCGCGGGCAGAGGCGCGCCGAGCACCACGCCGCCGCACCAGGCGTTGTCCGCCACCATCGTCACCGGGTCGAGCGCGGCGTAGTCCGCCGCCCGGTCCTCGATCAACTCGAAGGCCGGCCGCACGTCTCCCAGCACCGCCCGCGCCGCTTCCGCCGTCCACGGCGCGTCCCTCGGACCGGCATCCTCGGCGGCGCAGAGCGCCAGCTCGAACTCCAGCCCCAGATGCACGAACCGTCCCAGCGAAATCCGCGCCCCGCTGTCGTGCACGTCGTCGCCGAACGCCGCGCCGAACAGCGGATGGCCGATGCCGCACATTTTCTGCATGTCCGGGTTGGACAGGGCGATCTTGCGTCCCGCCAACGCCCCGCGCTTGGCGGCAAGCCGAGCGTGCAGCGCCTCCTGCGCGTCATAGGCCGCGCCGATGTCCGCGGGCCGCAAGTCTCCGGCGAGGGGGGCGAAGCGGGCGCGTTCGGTCCACACGGTTTCCATGGCCTGTGCGGTGCGGTCTGCGGCGTTCATTCGATCCTCCCCTGCTGCTGCGACGCGCGAGCCTAGGGGCTCCCCGCCGGCCGGTCGAGACGCGCCGGGCGCCGCGCCCGACATCTCAGACGGAAAATGAGAACAGCTCGCAATTGCATTGACATTCTGCGAACGCGTCGCAATACTATTGCAATCGCCGACTTCGCCCGCCGGCAGTCAAGGAAAGACCCAAGCGCCATGACCTCCCGCCGCGCCTTTCTCGCCTCCTCCGCCGCGCTGGCCGCCGCCGCGAGCCTTCCGCGCGCCGCGCTCGCCGAAGCGCCGCTCGACATCGTGGCCACCACCGGCATGATCGCCGACGCCGCGCGCCGCATCGCCGGCGACCGCGCGTCGGTGCGGGCCCTCATGGGGCCCGGCATCGACCCCCACGCCTACCGCCAGACCCGCACCGACGTCGCCGCCATGACCCGCGCCGACCTCGTCCTCTGGCACGGCCTGTATCTGGAGGCGCAGCTGGAGGCGTTCCTGAACGACCTCGCCCGCTCCCGGACCGTGGTCGCCGCGGCCGAGGACCTGCCGCGCGACAAGCTGCTGGCCCACGAAGACTACGCCGGACGCTACGACCCCCATGTCTGGATGAACCCGGATCTCTGGGCGCTGGTGGTCGCGCGCATCGAGCAGGCCCTCTCCGACGCGGCCCCGCGGCATGCCGAGGCCTTCGCCCAGGAAGCCCAGGCTCACATCGCGGAGGGCGCCGCGCTCCAGGCCTATTCCCGCAAGGTGCTCGCCACCGTGCCGGAGCGCAGCCGCATCCTGGTCACCGCCCATGACGCCTTCAACTATTTCGGCGACGCCTACGGGTTCGAGGTTCTGGGCATCCAAGGCATCTCCACGGAGTCCGAGGCCGGCCTCGCCCGCATCGGACAGCTCGTCGACCTGCTGGTGCAGCGCCGCGTCGGCGCCGTCTTCGTGGAAAGCTCCGTCTCGGACCGCAACGTCCGCGCTCTGATCGAGGGGGCGGCCGCTCAGGGCCATCAGGTCAAGATCGGCGGGGAGCTGTTCTCCGACGCCATGGGCTCCGAAGGAACCTACGAGGGGACCTGGCTCGGCATGATCGACCACAACGTGACCACCATCGCCCAGGCCCTCGGCGGCCAGGCCCCGGCGCGCGGCATGAACGGTCGCCTTTCGGCCGGCTCGTGAAGGCCTGTGCGATGACCCCGGCCCCGCTGGAACTGGCGGCCGTCGACGGACGCGCGGCGCCGAGCGCGGCGCCCCTAGCCCCGCTCTCTCTGCGCGGTGTGACCGTCAGCTACGACGACAAGCCGGCGCTGGTCTCGGTCGACGCCGACTTCGCCGCCGGGGCCATGACCGCCATCGTCGGGCCCAACGGCGCCGGCAAGTCCACGCTCCTAAAGGCCGCGCTCGGCCTGATCCCTCGGCTCGGCGGCCGCGTCGCCGCCTTCGGCCTGCCGATCGAGCAGGCCCGCGGCCGCATCGCCTACGTCCCCCAACGCGCGTCGGTCGACTGGGACTTTCCCATCCGCGCCGTCGACGTCGTTCTGCAGGGGATGACGGCCGAGCTGGGCTGGCTGCGTCCCGTGCGCGCACGCCACCAGGCTCGCGCGCGCGGCCATCTCGCCCGCGTCGGCATGGAGGACTTCGCCGACCGCCAGATCGGCCGCCTCTCCGGCGGTCAGCAGCAGCGCGTGTTCCTGGCCCGCGCCCTCGCCCAGGACGCCGAGCTTTACCTGCTGGACGAGCCCTTCGCCGGGGTCGACGCGGCCACCGAGCGGGCGATCCTGCGCGTGCTGAAGGCCCTTCGATCCGAGGGCCGCGCCGTCGTGGCCGTGCACCACGACCTCGCCACGGTTCCCGATCACTTCGACCGCGCGCTCGTGCTCAACGTCCGCAAGATCGCCGAGGGCCCGGTGGCCGAAGTCTTCACGGCCGCCGCCCTGCAGGAGGCCTACGGAGGGCGGCTGGAGGCCGCCCAGACCGCCCTCGCCGCCGGGTGACCCGCGGCGGCGGACGCCTCCCCACCCGCCGTCCAACCCGCCGCCCCGCCGGGTCGCGGCCCCGCACGGCGCGCGGACCCGCCTCCGCCCGCCCCTCCAGAGGATCCTCAGGCCCAAGCCGATGACCGGCCCGCTCGACGCCCTCTTCGCCGCGCTTATCTTCTCAGCGGGCTACAACGCCGCGCTGGCGACGTTGGGCGCGGCGCTTCTCGGCGCCGCGGCCGGCGGGGCCGGGGCCTTCGCCTTCCTGCGCAAACGGGCCCTCGTGGCGGACGCCGTCGCCCACGCGACCCTGCCCGGCGTCGCCCTCGCCTTTCTGGCGATGGCCGCGCTCGGCGGCGACGGCCGGAACCTCGCCGGACTTCTGCTGGGATCGGCCGTCACCGCCGGCCTCGGCCTGCTCGCGGTGGAGTGGATGACCCGCCGCACCCGCCTGCCCGAGGACGCGGCCATCGGCGCCGTGCTCTCCGTCTTCTTCGGGGTCGGCATCGTGCTCCTGACCGTCATCCAGTCGTTCGGACAGGGCCGGGCGGCGGGGCTCGAAACCTTCCTGCTCGGTTCGACCGCCGGCATGCTGTTCCAGGACGCCGTTCTGATCGCGACGCTCGCCGCCCTCGTCCTCGCCGCGATCCTGGTCCTGCGCCGCCCCATGACCTTGGTCGCCTTCGACGAGGCCCACGCCGCCTCCCTCGGCATCTCCCCCCGCGCCATGGACCTGGCGATCATGGGCCTGGTCTCGGCCGTGGTGGTCGCCGGGCTCAAGATCGTCGGCCTGGTGCTGATCGTGGCGCTCCTGATCATCCCGCCGGCCGCGGCCCGCTTCTGGACCGAGCGAACGGAGGTGCTAGGCCTCCTCTCCGCCGCCGTAGGTGGCGCGTCGGGCTGGATCGGGGCGGCCCTCTCCGCCTCCGCCCCCGGCCTGCCCACCGGACCTCTCATCGTCCTGACCGCGTTCGCCGTCTTCGCGGCCTCGCTCCTCCTGTCGCCCCGGCGCGGCGTTCTCGCCGACCTCCTGCGCCGCCGCGCCCTTCGCGCCCGCCTGGACCGCCGCCAAGGCCTTCTGGCCGTCGCCCGGGGAGACGCGGCGCCGGACCGCCGCGTCCGCCGCCGGCTGCAACGTGAAAACCTCATTCGCCCGGACGGCCGCCTCACCGACCAGGGCCGCGCCCAGGCCGCCAAGGCCCGTCTCGACGAAGCGCGCTGGGCCGAGGCCCGACGCCTCCGGCCCCAGGACCTCGCCGCCCGCCGCCACGACGGCCTTGCCGACATCGAGACCGTCCTCTCCCCCGACGCCCTCCAAGAGATCGACGCCAGCCTCGCAGGCCGCCCGAGCGCGTCGCCGTGAGCCACCTCGCCTCGCCCGACTTCGTGATGCTGGACCTGCCGCCCCTGCTGATCGGCGTTCTCGCCGCCATGTCCTGCGCCCTGCCGGGGAACTTCCTGCTGCTCCGCCGCCAAGCCCTGATCGGCGACGCCATCTCCCATGCGGCGCTGCCCGGCATCGTCGTCGCCTTCCTCCTCTCCGGCACGGTCTCGACCCTCCCGATGATGCTCGGCGCTCTCGCCGCCGCGCTCGTCGCCGTCGGCCTGATCGAGGCCATCCGCCGCCTCGGCCGGATCGAGGCCGGGGCCGCCATGGGCGTCGTCTTCACCAGCATGTTCGCCGCCGGCGTGCTGGCGCTGGAGGTCTCCGACACCTCCAGCGTCCACCTCGACGTGGAGCATGCCCTCTACGGCAACCTCGAAAGCCTGATCTGGCTCGACGGGGCCGCCGGCTGGCCCGCCCTGGCGGACCGCCGGGCCCTCGCCGGTCTCCCGGACGAGCTGCCGCGCCTCGCCGTCGTCGCCGCCGCCCTCGCCGCTGCGACGGTCCTGTGCTGGCGGCCGCTGGTCATTTCCACCTTCGACGAAGGCTACGCTCGGGCCCGCGGCGTGCCGGTCGCGGCGCTCGGTCTGGGGCTGGCGGCGGCCGCCGCCGCGGCCGCCGTCGCCGCCTTCGACGCCGTCGGCTCGATCATCGTCATCGCCATGTTCGTCTGCCCGCCCGCGGCCGCGCGCCTGATGACCGACGACCTTCCGCGCCAGGTCGCGCTCAGCCTGCTCTTCGCCGCCCTTTCGGCGGTCCTCGGCTTCGTCCTGGCCGGCTGGGGGCCGCTCTGGCTCGGCTACCGAAACGCCGTGTCCGCCGCGGGCATGATCGCCGCCGTCTCCGGGCTGATCCTGGCGCTCGCCTGCCGCTTCGGCCCCCGCCGCCTCCGCGTCGGCGCGCCCGAAGACGCCTGAGGGTTCGCGTCGAGGGCGGCGGAACCGGACTTTCCGCCGTCTCGCCCGGCTGCGAAACCGCCCGCCTCTCGTTCAGCCGCCCAGACCCGCTCGCAGCCTCGGCTCACGTCGCCCCGCGCAACCGCGCGGCGTGCAGCGCGGCGACGGCGCAGGAGGCGAGGCGCGCCGCCGCGTCGTCGGCGCGGGAGGTGAGGATGATCGGACAGCGCGCGCCCAGCACCACGCCGGCCGCGGCCGCGCGGGCCACGAAGGTCAACTGCTTGGCCAGCATGTTGCCCGCGTCGAGATCCGGGGCCACGAGGATCTCCGCCTGTCCGGCCACGGGCCCCGACAGGCCTTTGGCGCGGGCCGCGGCCAACGAGACCGCGTTGTCCATCGCCAACGGCCCCTCCACGACGCCGCCCAAGATCTGGCCCCGCTCCGCCATTTTCGACAGCAAGGCCGCGTCGACCGAGGACGGCAGGCCGGGGTTCACCGTCTCCACCGCCGACAGCACGCCCACCTTGGGCTGCTCCAACCCCAGCGAGATCGCCAGGTCGATGGCGTTCTGCACGATGTCAACCTTCGCGATCAGGTCAGGGGCGATGTTGATCGCCGCGTCCGTGACCAGCACCGGGTGGCCTATGCCGGGCACGTCCATGACGAACACATGCGTCAGCCGGCGGCCGGCGCGCAGGCCGTCGGTCTTGTTCAGCACGGCGCGCAGCAGATCGTCCGTGTGCAACGCGCCTTTCATCAGCGCCTCGGCCCGCCCCTCGGCGACGGTCCGCACGGCGAGGCGGGCGGCGGGGCCGGCGCGCTCCGCCTCCAGGATCTCGAGCCCCGAAAGGTCGGCCCCCAAGCCCGCCGCGGCCTCCCGGATGCGGTCGGGGCGTCCCACCAGCAACGGCTCGATCAGACCGCGGTCCCGGGCCAGCAAAGCGCCGCCCAGGCTGGCGGCGTCCTCGGGGCAGGCCACGGCGACGGGCATGGCGGGAAGGGCCTCGGCGCGCGCCATCATCGCGTCGAAATGCACGTGGCGGTTCAGCAGGATGCCGGGCAAGGCGACGTCGTCCATGGTCATCGGCGCGGTCGGCGCGGCCACCAGCGCCTCTCCCGACAGGATCGTCTCTCCCTCCTGATCCACCACCGCGGCGCGCAGCAGCACGCGCGCGTCCTCGCGCTTTTCGGCCACCTCGACGCGCGCGGTCAGCACGTCGCCCGCATGGGCCCGGCCCACGAAGTCGAACCGCTGGGACAGGTAGAGGGTCCCAGGCCCCGGCAGCAGGTTGCCGATGACCGCCGACACCAACGAAGCCACCCATTGCGACGGCGCCACCGGCGCGTCGCGCCCCGGCCCCGGCAGGTGCATCGGGTTGCGGTTGCCCGAGGCGTTGGCGAAGACGAACAGGTCGTCCGCCGTCACCGAATGGTCCAGCGACGCCGCGTCGCCGACGTCGAGCTGGTCGTAGGGGCGGTTTTCGGTCGCCATGCCGAAGCTCCCGGATCAGAGCGGTTCGCGCCGATATGAGACGACCGCGCGCGGCCATGCAACGCGTCTCTCAACGCTTGCCCTGGCGGCCAACGCGCCGTCGAGCCCATTCCGTCCGCCTCCGATGCGCCGCCCGAAGCAGCGGCCGACCGCAGGCGTGGCGCCGAGCGCCTTCGCCCAGGCGGGTCTTCGACGAAGGCGACGGTCCGAGGCGCGCCGCGCCGCGGCCTTTCGGCTGGCGGAACGGGAAAGCGCGCCCTCGGTCTTACGAAATCGCGCGGCCGGCGCCATGCTCCCTGCGGAGTCAGGGCGCGCCGCCGCCCGCGCCGCGATCCAGGGAGGGATGCCGCCGATGCGCATGACCACGGAAGAGGCCTTCGTCAAAGTCCTGCAGATGCACGGGGTGGAGCACGCCTTCGGCATCATCGGCTCGGCCTTCATGCCGATCTCGGACCTCTTCCCCAAGGCCGGCGTCTCGTTCTGGGACGTGGCGCACGAGTGCAACGGCGGCTTCATGGCCGACGGGTTCACGCGGGCGTCGGGCCGCATCGCCATGTGCATCGCCCAGAACGGCCCCGGCATCACCAACTTCGTGACCGCCATCAAGACGGCCTACTGGAACCACACGCCCATGCTGCTGGTCACCCCCCAGGCGGCCAACAAGACCATCGGCCAGGGCGGCTTCCAGGAGATGGAGCAGATGGCCCTCTTCAAGGAAAGCGTCTGCTACCAGGAGGAGGTGCGCGACCCCGCCCGCATCGCCGAGGTGCTGGACCGCGTCATCGTCAACGCCCTGCGCCGCTCCGCCCCCGCGCAGATCAACGTGCCGCGGGACTACTGGACCCAGGTCGTCGACATCGCGCTCCCCCGCCCGGTGGAGCTGGAGCGGCCGGCGGGCGGCGCCGCGGCGGTGGACGAGGCCGCGCGCCTCCTCTCCTCAGCCGCGTTCCCCGTCATCCTCTCCGGCGCCGGCGTGGTGATCGGCGAGGCCATCCCGCAGACCGCCGCCCTCGCCGAAGCGCTCGATGCGCCGGTCTGCAGCGGCTACCAGCACAACGATAGCTTCCCGGGCTCTCACCCTCTGGCCTGCGGCCCCTTGGGCTACAACGGCTCCAAGGCGGCGATGGAGCTGATCTCCAAGGCCGACGTGGTGCTGGCGCTGGGCACCCGCCTGAACCCCTTCTCCACCCTCCCCGGCTACGGGATCGACTACTGGCCTCAAGACGCCAGGATCATCCAGGTCGACATCAACCCCGACCGTCTCGGCCTGACCAAACCCGTCGACGTGCCGATCTGCGGCGACGCCGGCACGGTGGCGACCGCGCTCCTCGAAAAACTCGCCCCCGGCGCCGGCGACAAGGGCCGCGCGGAGCGCAAGGCGACCATCGCCCAGACCAAGAGCGCCTGGCTGCAGACGCTGGCGAGTCTCGACCATGAGGACGACGACCCCGGCACCAGTTGGAACCAGCGCGCCCGCGCGAAGGACCCGGAGCGCATGTCCCCCCGCATGGCCTGGCGCGCGATCCAGACGGGCCTGCCCAAGGACGCCATCATCTCCACCGACATC
>JBCCPD010000008.1:0-28929 GCA_039025075.1 Pseudomonadota bacterium
CAAATACGACCATGGCCATGTGCTGGCGGTCGCCGGCGGGGTCGGCAAGGGCGGCTCGGCGCGTCTGGCCGCGCGCGGCGCGCTGCGCGCGGGCGCTGGCGCGGTCACGGTCGCGCCGCCGCCCTCGGCGCTGCAGGAGAACGCCGCGCGGCTCGACGCGATCATGCTTCACGCGGTCGCCGACGCCGCGGCGCTGGCGAAGGCGCTGAAGGCGCGTCGCATCGACGCTGTCGCGCTGGGCATGGGCTTGGGCGTTGGGGAACGCGCGCGAGAGATGGCGCTGGCCGCGCTGGGCTCGGGCGCCGCCTGCGTGCTGGACGCGGACGCGCTGACCAGCTTCGCCGAAGCGCCCGAACCGTTGTTTGAAGCGCTGAACCCGAAGGCCGTGCTGACGCCGCATGCGGGAGAGTTCGCGCGTCTTTTCCCGGACCTGGCGGCGCGGCTGCGCGAGGACGCGGCGACGGGGCCGGTGTTCTCGAAGGTCGATGCGGCGCTGGCCGCGGCGGAGCGGGCGGGCTGCGCGGTGCTGCTGAAAGGCCCCGACACGGTCGTGGCGTCGCGCGACCGCGGCGCCGACGTGCTGCCGGCGCGCGGGCCGGCGCGGGCGCCCTGGCTTGCGACGGCGGGATCGGGCGACGTGCTGGCCGGGATCGTCGCCGGGCTGATGGCGCGGGGCCTGGAGGCGTTCGACGCCGCCTCTTCCGGCGCTTGGCTGCACGCGCGCGCGGCGCGGCTTTTCGGGCCCGGTCTGGTCGCCGAGGACCTGCCGGAGATGCTGCCGCGGGCCTTCGCCTATCTGGCCTCCGACGAGGTCGCCGACGATCCCCTTTGACGGCCTTGCGGCGCCCCCGCTTTTGGACTCGCGCCGCGCGGGCGGGGCTGCTAGACCCCGCCGGATCGAGCGCGGAGGGCCGTCGCCGCCGCTTTTCCGCGCCGCTTCGGCGGGCGTGGTGGAACTGGTAGACACGCGAGATTTAGGTTCTCGTGCCGCAAGGCGTGGGGGTTCGAGTCCCTCCGCCCGCACCAGCCGCCGCCGTCCGCCAGGGGATCAACGAGACGTCTAGGACCGGGAAGTGCAATGCAGGTCGTCGAAACGAAATCCGAAGGTCTGGCGCGGGGCTACTCGCTGACGCTGCCTGCCTCGACCATGAACGAAAAGATCAACGAAAAGCTGATGGCCGCGCGCGCGGAAGTCCAGATGAAGGGTTTCCGGAAGGGCAAGGCGCCGCTGCCGCTGCTGAAGAAGATGTTCGGCAAGTCGATCCTGGGAGAAGTCCTGCAGGAGACCGTGGACGGCGCGGTGCGACAGCATTTCGAGGACACCGGCGACCGCCCCGCGCTGCAGCCGGACGTGCGGATCACCAATGACGATCTGGAGGATGGCTCGGATCTCAACGTCGAGCTTAGCTATGAGAAGCTGCCCGATCCGCCGGAGTTCGACTTCAAGACGGTCAAGCTCGACCGGCCGGTGGCCGAGGTGGAGGACGCCGCGGTCGACGAGGCGCTGAGCAACCTCGCGCAGAACGCTCAGGACTTCGAGGACAAGGGCGAGGGCGCCGAGGCGGCCGAAGGCGATCAGGTGGTGCTCGACTTCCTGGGCAAGATCGACGGCGAGGCCTTCGACGGGGGCGCGGGGGAGGATTTTCCGCTGGTGCTCGGCTCGGGCCAGTTCATCCCCGGCTTCGAGGACCAGCTGATCGGAGCGAAGGCCGGCGACGAGAAGAACGTCGAGGTGTCCTTCCCGGAGGACTACCAGGCGGAAGCTCTGGCTGGGAAGGCCGCGGTCTTCGAGACCACGGTCAAGGAGGTGCGCGCGCCGAAGGCCGCCGAGATCGACGATGAGCTGGCCAAGAAATACGGCGTCGAGGATCTCGAAGCGCTCAAGGGCCAGATCAAGGATCGGCTGGCGCAGGAATACGGCTCGGCTTCCCGCAGTCTGGTGAAGCGCAAGCTGCTCGACGCGCTGGACGAGACGGTGACGATGGAGCTGCCCAAAGGGCTGCTGGACATCGAAGCCAAGCAGATCGCCCAGCAGCTTTGGCGGGAGGAAAACTCCGAGGTCGAGGGCGGCGTGCCGGAGGACCTCTCGCCGACGGAGGAGCACGTGAAGCTCGCCGATCGGCGCGTGAAGCTGGGTCTGTTCCTGGCCGAGACGGGCCGGGCCAACGAGATCGAGGTCACGGATCAGGAGCTGAACCAGGCCGTGTTCGAACGCGCCCGTCAGTTCCCGGGGCAGGAGCAGATGTTCTTCGACGCGGTGCGCCAGAACGAGCAGATGCTCCAGCAGATCCGCGCGCCTCTGTTCGAGGACAAGGTGGTGGACTTCATCCTGGAGCTCGCCGACGTCACCGACGAGACGGTCAGCAAGGACGAGCTGCAAAAGCGGCTCGAAGCGCTGGACGAGGAGGAAGAGGCGGCCGCGGAGGGCTGAGCCTCACCGTCGCTTCGGTGAAAGATCGCGTCTTTCATGACGTTAAAAAGGGGGCCGGGCGGAATTGCCCGGCCCCCTGTCGCTTCGGAACTTCAGGCGGATCGCGACGCGGTCAGGCTTTCCTGCGGCGCGCCGCGGCGCCCAATGCCGCGATACCCAGCGCCATGAGCGGCAGCGCGGCGGGGACGGGCACGTCGGAGGTCTGCGTTTCAGGTCCGAAGGACCCGAAGAGTTCCACCGGCGTCAGAGGGGTCGCGCGGGCCCCGCGCTGCTGAGCGCCGAACTGCTCCACGAAGAATTCTTCCACGAAGTAGAGCGGTCCGAAGCCGGGTTGGAAGCTCAGGACGAAGCCCTCCTCGTTCACGAAGTTCGTGCCGAGATCCCCGTCGCCCACCTCGTCTTCGAAGAAGCTCAGCGTCTCGAAGCCGAACGTGCGACCGTCAGGCGTGGTGCGGAGCTCCACCAGAACGTCGAAGGGTGGGGAGACGAGGTCCCCTTCGTCGAACGTCAGATCGGGCCCCAGGGGATCGGGATTGTCGAAGCTGGCGTCGAATTCGAACGTGAAGAACTCCGCGAGGAGATAGATGCCGTCCGGGATGTCGGCCTCGGACCTCGCCGAGGCCTCAGACTGAAGCTCCAGCACGCCGTCGAGCACCAGCGTGGCGGAACCGACGAAGGGCGCGGTGACGGTTTCGTCGGCCGAGTCGTCGAACAGCACGTCGACGGTCAGCGCCTGAGCGGAGCCGGCCGCCAGCATGAGCGCGGCCGCGGCCGCGGTGGAACGGATGATTGTCATAGGTCAGATCCCCAAACGCGCGATTTGGTTTAACGTAACATGAACTGATCGCTCCCGCAATTCGTCGCCGCCCTTTTCGGCGGGCCTTCGGATCCTCCGTTCGAGGAGGGACGGTTCGGCCCCGCGCCGGCCTCGTCAGATCAGAAAGTCGGAGCGGTCGAGGACGTCGCCGTTGACGCCCTCGAGCGTGATCGATCCGCTTCCGCCCAGACGGGCGAGATCGATGACGGCGTTCCCGTCGACCTGGGACACCGCGCCCGAGAGCTCGGAGACGAACGTGCGCCGCGCGAGGTTCAGATCCCGCAGATCCAGCCGGTCCTCGCCGTCCGCGAAGTCCGTCACAGTGTCCTGGCCGTTGCCCTTGGCGAGGAAGGCGAAGCGGTCCGCGTCCTCTCCGCCGGTCATCACGTCGGATCCGCGTCCGCCGTCGAGCCGGTCCTGACCGGCGCCGCCGAGGAGGCTGTCGGCGCCGCCCTCGCCTTGCAGCCTGTCGGCGCCGAGGCCCCCCTCCAAGGTGTTCGCGCCGTTGGATCCGCCGATGCGGTCGCCGCCGTCGCCGCCGCGAACGTTTTCTATGCTCCGCAGCCGGTCCTGCCCGATCTCGGCGCCCTCCGCGGTGCCGTCGAGCAGCGAGACGATGACCCGAACGTCGCTTTCGCCGTAGTCGGCGAGGTCCGCGCCGCCGCCGCCGCGGAGCCTGTCGTCGCCGAGGCCGCCGATGAGGACGTCCTCGCCGGCGCGGCCGACGAGACGGTTGTCGCCCGCGTTGCCGCGGAGGGTGTTGGCGAGCCCGTTGCCGACGCCCCGCCAGTCGCCGCCGTCGAGCAGGGTCAGGTTCTCGATCCCGTCGGCGAGTCGGATGGAGCTTTCGGCCTCCACCCGGTCGGTCCCTTCCGCGTCGACGATGCGGCTTGCGTCCGAGGCGCGGTCGAGGATGTAGAGGTCGTCGCCCTCACCCCCGTCGATGGAGCCCGTCACGCGCCCGCCGCGCCCATCGTAGACGTCGTCGCCGACGGAAAGCGTCACGTCGCCGTCGATCAGGCCGGCATTGCCGAGCCGGTCGTCGCCGAAGTCCATCTTCGCGTCGCCCTGCAGCGTTCCGAAATTGGAGAAGGCGTTGTCGTCGCTGCCGAATTGCGCGTCGCCGATCAGGTCGCCGTGATTCACGACCTCTCCGTCGGCGCCCGTCTGGAAAAAGGCGTTCGTCACGCCGGTGACGACGCCGTAGTTCACCAGCTTCACGCGGTCGCCGCCCGTTCGGATGGCGTCCTGTCCCCCAAGCGACGTGACCTGGCCATGGATCGTCAGCCTAGCGTCGTCGCCCCCGTGCTCGATGCCGGAGCGGAACCCCGTGACGATCCCCGTCGCGCCCACGACCAGGCTGTAGACTTGGCCGCCGCCGTGCCGGATGCCGGTGTCGCCCTGCACCGCGCCGTCGACCTGGATCTCGAAGAAGTCGCGGGAGGTCACGATGCCGGAGCCCTCGCCCACGACGGACCCGCCTGCCGCGACCGTCAGCTGCGAGTCGGCGACATCGTCCACGAAGTCGGACAGGCTTACGCCGTTGGCCCCGCCGAGCACGGAGCCGAGGATGTGCACGATGTTGCCGCCGAACGCCCCGCCTATGGCGTTGAGCGTGTCGTCGGCGAGGATCACGCCCGGCGCGACGATCAGCTCGTCGCCAGCGGCGAGACTGGTGCTGTTGCTCGTGCCCGCGGGCGTTTCGGTGATGATGGTTCTGGCCATGCGGTTCCCCTCGGACCTGTCGGGCCGCCCGGTCGCGCTGCCCTCCACGGATTAACCATACATTATGCGGCGTCAGCGAAACATGAACCGCCGCGACCGTCGCGTTCCCGCCCTTGAAGCGGCCCGGTCCGAGGCATAGGACTCAGATCTGAGGCGTGATCCCGCCTCCGTCCCCGAACATGAAGGCCGCCGCCATGAGAGATCCCGTCGAGCACTACATGAACACCCTCGTGCCCATGGTGGTCGAGCAGACCGCGCGGGGCGAACGGGCCTACGACATCTTCTCTCGCCTGCTGAAGGAGCGGATCATCTTCGTGTCCGGCCCCGTGCATGACGGCATGTCGACGCTGATCGTGGCGCAGCTGCTGTTCCTGGAGGCGGAGAACCCCAAGAAGGAGATCGCGATGTACATCAACTCCCCGGGCGGAGTGGTGACGTCGGGCCTCTCGATCTACGACACGATGCAGTACATCCGGCCGAAGGTGAGCACGCTGTGCGTTGGCCAGGCCGCGTCCATGGGCTCCCTGCTGCTGACGGCGGGCGACAAGGACATGCGGTTTTCTCTCCCCAACAGCCGCATCATGGTGCACCAGCCGTCGGGCGGCTATCAGGGCCAGGCGACCGACATCATGATCCATGCGCAGGAGACGGCGGACCTGAAACGGCGGCTGAACGAGATCTACGTGACCCATACGGGCCAAGACTACGAGACGGTCGAGCAGGCGCTGGAGCGCGACAATTTCATGACCGCGGAGAAGGCCAAGGACTGGGGTTTGATCGACGAAATCGTTACCCAGCGCGAGGCGGCCGAGGGCGAGGACGCCTGAGCGCCGCTGCGATCCGCGCGCGCCGCGCGGACGGCTCCGAAGCCTTGGCGGCGCGCCCCGACGCGGCGGGGTCACGCCGACCCCGACGCGACCTTTCCGCCGCCGTCCGGGCCTTGCGCCCGATGTCTTGGCGTGCACGATTGTTGAAGAAGCGGATTCGCGGACGGTTCGTGGAGGTTTCGTTAAGGAACGACCCTCTAGGATTCGGACGCCGCGCCGGCCGCGGCGGGAGACTCGTATGACCAAGCCGACCGGACAGGACTCGAAGAACACCCTCTACTGCTCGTTCTGCGGAAAGAGCCAGCATGAGGTGCGCAAGCTCATCGCGGGTCCAACGGTGTTCATTTGCGACGAGTGCGTCGAGCTGTGCATGGACATCATCCGCGAGGAGACGAAGACCTCGCTGGTGAAAAGCTCCGACGGGGTTCCGACGCCGTTGGAGATCTGCCAGGTGCTCGACGACTACGTGATCGGACAGAAGACCGCCAAGCGGGTGCTGTCGGTCGCTGTGCACAACCACTACAAGCGCCTCAACCACGCCCAGAAGCAGCAGGACGTGGAGCTGGCCAAGTCCAACATCCTGCTGATCGGCCCGACCGGCTGCGGCAAGACGCTGCTGGCGCAGACGCTGGCGCGCATCCTCGACGTGCCCTTCACGATGGCGGACGCGACGACGCTGACAGAGGCGGGCTATGTGGGCGAGGACGTCGAGAACATCATCCTCAAACTGCTGCAGGCCGCGGACTACAACGTCGAGCGGGCGCAGCGCGGGATCGTCTACATCGACGAGGTCGATAAGATCTCCCGCAAGTCCGACAACCCCTCGATCACGCGGGACGTCTCGGGCGAGGGCGTGCAGCAGGCGCTGTTGAAGATTATGGAGGGGACGGTCGCCTCCGTGCCGCCCCAGGGCGGGCGCAAGCATCCTCAGCAGGAGTTCCTGCAGGTCGACACGACCAACATCCTCTTCATCTGCGGCGGGGCCTTCGCGGGGCTGGACAGGATCATCGCTCAGCGCGGCAAAGGCTCGGCCATGGGGTTCGGCGCCGAGGTTCGGGCCGAGGACGATCGGCGCGTCGGCGACATCCTCGAAACGCTGGAGCCGGAGGATCTGCTGAAATTCGGCTTGATCCCCGAGTTCGTCGGCCGCCTGCCGGTGATCGCCACGCTGCGCGATCTGGACGAGGACGCGCTGGTGGAGATCCTGTCGGAGCCGAAGAACGCCTTGGTCAAGCAGTATCAGCGCTTGTTCGAGATGGAGGACGTGAAGCTCACCTTCACGGACGACGCTCTGCACGCGATCGCCAAGAAAGCCATCGAGCGCAAGACCGGCGCCCGGGGTCTGCGCTCGATCCTCGAAGACGTGCTGCTAGACACGATGTTCGACCTGCCGGGCTCGGAAGGGGTCAGCGAGGTGGTGGTCAACGACGACGTGGTGTCGGGCGGGGCCAAACCGCTGCTGATCTACGCCGACGCGCCGAAGGAGCCGTCGGAGGCGTCGGCCTCCTGACGCGTCGGCCCCCCGACGGGTTGGTCGGGAGGCGAGATGTCGGGGCCGCTGCGACGCCTGGCCCTCCGGCTTGAAACCGGCGGTCGACGCCCACAACTCTTGGGCTTGGCCGGGCCCCCTCCGGCCCCGTTCATGGGAGCGGGCGCGCCGCCGCCAAGCGGGACCGCCGGCTTCGCAGGCAAGGACGAAACATGACCGAGTCTTCCGAACGACTGACGCTGCCGGTTCTTCCCCTTCGCGACATCGTGGTCTTCCCGCACATGATCGTGCCGCTGTTCGTAGGCCGCGAGAAATCGGTGCGCGCCCTCGAGGAGGTGATGCGCAGCGACAAGCAGATCCTGCTGTCGAGCCAGACCGATGCCGGTCAGGACAACCCGCAGGAGGACGACATCTACCGGACGGGCGTCGTTGCCAACGTGCTTCAGCTGCTGAAGCTGCCCGACGGCACCGTAAAGGTGCTTGTGGAAGGCCAGTCGCGCGCGCGCCTCGCGGAGTTCACCGGCGGCGATCTCTATTTCGAGGCGACGGCCGAGGTCATCGAGGACGAGATCGGCGATGAGGATGCGGTGGAGGCGCTGACCCGCTCCATCGCCGATGAATTCGAAAAATACGTCAAGCTGAACAAGACCGTCCCGGACGAGGCGCTCGGCTCCATCCAGGACGTCGACGACCCATCGCGGCTGGCGGACACGATCGCCGGGCATCTGGGCGTGAAGCTGAGCGAGAAGCAGGATCTTCTGGAAACCGCGCAGGTCGAAAAGCGGTTGGAGAAGATCTATGGCCTGATGCAGGGCGAGATCAGCGTTCTGAAGGTCGAGAAGAAGATCAAGAGCCGCGTCAAGACCCAGATGGAGAAGACGCAGCGCGAGTACTATTTGAACGAGCAGATGAAAGCGATCCAGCGCGAGCTGGGTGAAGGCGACGACGGCCGCGACGAGGCGGGCGAGTACGAAGCCAAGCTCGCCGAGGTCAAGCTCTCCAAAGAGGCGCGCGAGAAGTCCGAGGCGGAGCTCAAGAAGCTGCGCCAGATGGCGCCTATGAGCGCCGAGGCGACGGTGGTGCGAAACTACCTTGATTGGATGCTGGGTATCCCTTGGGGCAAGAAAAGCCGCGTCAAGAAGGACCTCAATCGGGCTGAAAAGATCCTCGACGACGACCATTTCGGGCTGGAGAAGGTCAAGGAGCGCATCGTCGAGTTTCTGGCGGTGCAGCAGCGGTCATCGAAGCTGAAGGGCCCGATCCTCTGCCTTGTCGGCCCGCCGGGCGTCGGCAAGACGTCCCTGGGAAAATCCGTGGCCAAAGCGACGGGGCGCGAGTTCATCCGCATCAGCCTCGGCGGCGTGCGGGACGAGGCGGAGATCCGCGGCCATCGGCGCACCTATATCGGCTCGATGCCCGGCAAGATCATCCAGTCGATGAAGAAGGCGAAGACGGTCAACCCGCTGATCCTGCTCGATGAGATCGACAAGATGGGGCAGGACTTCCGGGGGGATCCGGCGAGCGCCATGCTGGAGGTGCTGGATCCGGAGCAGAACTCGACGTTCATGGATCACTATCTGGAGGTCGAGTACGACCTTTCGAACGTTCTGTTCCTGACCACGGCCAACACCTACAACATGCCTCGGCCTCTGCTGGACCGGATGGAGATCATCTCCATCAGCGGCTACACCGAGGATGAGAAGCTGGAGATCGCGCGCCGGCACCTGCTGCCCAAGGTCCTGAAGGCCCATGGGCTGAAGGAGAAGGAATACGCGATCGGCGATGAGGCGCTGACCCAGATCATCCGCCGCTATACCCGGGAGGCGGGCGTGCGGAACTTGGAGCGCGAGCTCGCCAAGACCGCGCGCAAGGCGATCACGGAGATCGTCAAGGACGGGGCCAAGACCGTCGAGGTGACGGTCGAGAAGCTCGAGCACTACCTGGGCGCGCCTCGGTTCAAGTTCGGATTGGCGGAGGATGCAGACCAGGTGGGTGTGACCACCGGGCTCGCCTGGACCGAGGTGGGGGGCGATCTGCTGTCGATCGAGGCGCTCAAGCTGCCTGGCAAAGGCCGCATGAAGACCACCGGCAAGCTGGGCGACGTGATGAAGGAGTCGATCGAGGCGGCTTCGTCCTATGTCCGCTCCCGCGCCTTGCCGCTGGGGGTGATCCCGCCGACCTTCGAGAAGGCGGACATCCACGTGCACGTTCCCGAGGGCGCGACGCCCAAGGACGGGCCCAGCGCAGGCGTGGCGATGGTGACCTCCATCGTCTCGGTTCTGACGGACATTCCCGTGCGCAAGGACGTCGCGATGACCGGCGAAGTCACGCTGCGCGGCAACGTGCTGGCCATCGGCGGGCTGAAGGAGAAGCTGCTGGCGGCTTTGCGCGGCGGGGTGAAGACGGTTCTGATCCCCAAGGAGAACGTCAAGGACCTGCCGGAGATCCCCGACAACGTGAAGGACGGGTTGGAGATCATCCCTGTCGACAGCGTGACGGAGGTTCTGGGCGTCGCTCTTACCCGCACGCCCGAGGCGATCGAGTGGTCCGAGGCCGACGCGGCCTCGGCCGCGGCGGTGGGCGGCGCAGGCGAGGCGGAGATCCGCGCGCACTGACCGCCGACCAAGTCTAGGATCGTCGGGGCGTTCCTGACGCGGGACGCCCCTTCCGCTTTCCGGCGTCGACGTTAACCGCCTGCAAATGCGCTCCGGGCCAACTGGGGCGGCTCGTTTGCAACGAAAGGCGGCCCGCACATGGCGAACCTCGCGCAGGACGGCGGCGCTCGCGGCTTGGAGGCGCTGCGGGAAGAGAACCGCATTCTTCGCGAAGCCATCCAGCACTTCCCGATCCACTTCGGCCTCTACGACCGGGACGGTCGGCTGATCATCTACAACGAGGCGTTCAGCGAAGCGTTTCCCAAGGTGTTTTCGGCGCGGGCGGATGATGCCAAGGCCGGCCGGCTGACCTATCGCGACGTGATGCGCGAGAGCGTGGAGACCCAGGTGCCCGCCGATCAGGTGGAGGCGGAGCTGGACCGGCGCGCCGAGGCCAACCGCGCGCTGACGGGCGCCACCACGTTCATGACGATCAACCCGGCCAAGGGCCACATGCGGATCCATCGCTTCCGGCTGCCCAGCGGGGCGGTCGGCGCGATGGCGGTCGATATGAACGCGGTGGTCGCCCAGTCCGACGCCCTCAAGGAGGCGCGGGCGACCGCCGAAGCGTTGGAGCGGCGTTTGCGCGAGGCGATGGACGGGCTGCCGTTTTCGCTGGGCCTTTACGCGCCCGACGGGCGCGTGGTCATGCTCAACCAGCAGTTTCGCGAGGCCTCGGGATTGCCGGCGCATGAGCTCGCGCCCGGGCAGCCCTATGAGGAGCTGGTGCGGGCGCTGGTGCGCACAGGGTTCTACCGGACGGGCTGCGATCCGGAGGCGACGGTCCGCGATCGCGTGGAGCGTCTTTTCGCCTCCGGCGGCCGCTATGAATCGCGCGTTGCCGACGGCCGCGTTTTCGCCGCCTACGACACCCGCACCGAATCCGGCGACATCGTGTCATGCAGGGTCGACATCACCGAGCTCAAACGCATCCAAGCGCGGTTGGAGGAGCAGGCCAGAGCGCTGAAGGACGCGAGCGCGGAGAACGAGCGCCAGGCGCTGCACGACTCGCTGACCGGACTGGCCAATCGCCGGCGGCTCGACCTGACGCTTGCGGAAATCGTGGAGGAGGCGCGGGAGAGCGGGGAGCGCGTGGCGTTGCTTCATGTGGACCTGGATCGGTTCAAGCAGATCAACGACACGCTGGGCCATGCCGCGGGGGACCACGTCCTGCGGCGCGTGGCGACGATTCTGCGGCAGGGCGTGGATGGGCGCGATCTGGCCTCGCGCGTCGGCGGCGACGAATTCGTGCTGGTTCTCAGGAACGTGACGCAGGAGGACGCGGTCATGGACCTGGCGCGCTGGATCGTGGAGCAGCTGCGCGAGCCGTTCGACTTCGAGGGCGTCGCCTGCCGCATCGGCGGAAGCGTGGGCGTGGCGTTCGCCGAGGGCGCGGCGGTGGACGCGCAGCAGCTTCTGATCAACGCCGACGTCGCCATGTATCGGGCTAAGGAGCTGGGCAAGAACCGCGCCGTGGCCTTCACCCGGGCGCTGCAGGCCGAAGTGGTTCGGGTCAAGACGCTGGCCGATGAAATTCTGCTGGGTCTGGACCGGGGCGAGTTCTTCGCGGTCTACCAGCCGCAATACCATGCGAGCGACCTGTCGGTGCGCGGGTTGGAGGCGCTGTGTCGTTGGCGGCACCCGCGCAGGGGCGTTCTCGCGCCGACGGAGTTTCTGAGCGTCGCTGAAGACTTGCAGGTGGTCGATCGGATCGACCGCGCGGTTTTCGAAGCGGCGATGCGCGACGTGCGTGCGTTGCAGGCGCACGGTCATGTCGTGCCCCGGATCGCCTTCAACGTCAGCGCCAAGCGTCTGCTGGAGCCCGGGTTGATCGACCAGGTGCGGCAGATGCGGGGCCTGGGCGTCGAGGTGGCGGTGGAGCTGCTCGAGTCGATCTCGTTCGACGAGGTGACGGAGGAGCTGCGCTTCGCCCTGGACGGGCTCAGAGAGATGAGCGTGGGCGTAGAGATCGATGATTTCGGCAGCGCCCGCGCCTCGGTCGTCGGGCTGATGGCGGTGATGCCCGATGCGATGAAGCTGGATCAGCAGATCGTGCGGCCGGCGGTGAGTTCCCGGCGCAGTCGGCAGCTGTTGGAAGCGATGCTGCAGATCGGCCGAGCGCTGGACATCGAGGTGGTGGCCGAAGGGGTGGAGACGGCCGAGCATGTGGCGCTGCTTCAGCGGCTGGGCTGCGACGCTCTGCAGGGTTTCGCGCTGTCGCGCGCCGTCGCGGCGGACCGTTTGTCGCTGGTGCTGTCGGGGCCGCCGCGCGCCTGCGTCGCGGGCTAGCCATCCTCGTCCTCGCCGATCAGCCAGCGGAACACGAGCGAGGCGAGCAGCGCGCCGGCGAGCTGGGCCCCGATGAAGGCCGGGGCGTCCATCGGGCGGATGCCGGAGAACGTGTTGGTCAACGTGCGCCCGAGGGTCACCGCCGGATTGGCGAAGCTGGTGGAGGCGGTGAACCAATAGGCCGACGCGATGTAGAGGCCGACCAGCCAGGGCACCGCCTCCGGCCGGAACCGCAGGCCGCCGAGGATCGCGGCGACCAGCCCGAAGGTCGCCGCGATCTCCGCCAGCCATTGCGCGAAGCCGAGGCGCGGCGTCAGGGAGGGGGTGAACATCGGCAGGACGAACATCAGATGCGCCGCCGCCACGCCCACCACGGCGCCGGCGACCTGCGCTCCGACATAGGCCAGCGCTTCCGTCGTTGGCAGCCGCCCGCGCGACGTGAAGACGGCGGTCACCGCCGGATTGAAATGCGCGCCGGAGATCGGGCCGAGCGTGGTGATCAGGACCACCAGGATCGCCGCGGTGGCGAGGGCGTTGGCCAACAGCGCCAAAGCAGTGTCGCCGGTCAGCCGCTCCGCCATGATGCCGGAGCCGACCACGGCGCAGACCAGCGCGCCGGTTCCCATGAATTCCGCGGCGGCGCGGCGCTTGAGGTCGAAGCTCATCGCGGCTCCTTTCGGACCAGGCCGCGCGCGGCCTTCGGATTGACCGGCCGCGCGGCGAGGCCTATGCGAAGACCCGGTCCGGGCGGTTAGCTCAGTTGGTAGAGCGCCTCGTTTACACCGAGGATGTCGGGAGTTCGAGCCTCTCACCGCCCACCAGACCGACCTTTCAGGCCGCTTCCTTGCGACACGCCATCCCTTGCGTCCACCTTGGCGCCTTCCCCTGAAAGCTGTAGGTCATGGGTCCCGTGCAGAACAGGGCGGGTCCGCGTGAACGGCCCGCCGAAACGCGGGGCAGCTGGCATGGCGCGGTTCGTCTTCATCACCGGCGGGGTGGTGTCTTCCTTGGGCAAGGGACTGGCCTCGGCCGCGTTGGGAGCGCTGCTGCAGGCCCGAGGGTTTTCGGTGCGGCTGCGCAAGCTGGACCCCTATCTCAACGTCGATCCCGGCACCATGAGCCCGTTCGAGCATGGCGAGGTCTTCGTGACCGACGACGGGGCGGAGACCGACCTCGATCTGGGCCATTACGAGCGGTTCACCGGGGTCGCGGCCCGGCGCACGGACAGCGTCAGTTCCGGCCGGATCTACTCCAACGTTCTGGAGCGGGAGCGACGCGGCGACTATCTTGGGAAGACGATTCAGGTGATCCCGCACGTCACCGACGAGATCAAGGACTTCATCGCCATCGGCGAGGACGAGGTCGACTTCATGCTGTGCGAGATCGGCGGCACGGTCGGCGACATCGAAGGGCTGCCCTTCTTCGAGGCCATCCGCCAGTTCGCGCAAGACAAGCAGGATGGCCAGTGCATTTTCGTTCACCTCACCCTTCTGCCCTGGATCGCCGCCTCGGGGGAGCTGAAGACCAAGCCCACCCAACACTCGGTCAAGGAGCTGCGGTCCATCGGCCTCGCGCCCGACGTGCTGGTCTGCCGAGCGGAGCGGCCGATACCCGAAAAGGAGCGGAGCAAGCTGGGTCTGTTCTGCAACGTGCGGCCCGAGCGGGTGATCGCGGCGCTGGACTTGGACAGCATCTATGAGGCGCCGCTGGTTTATCACCGGGAGGGGCTGGACCAGGCGGTGCTCGACGCGTTCCGCATCTCTCCCGCGCCCAAGCCCGATCTGGAGAAATGGCTGAAGGTGTCGGAAGCCCTTCGCGAGCCCGACGGGGAGGCGCGGATCGCCATCGTCGGCAAGTACACCGAGCTGGAAGACGCCTACAAAAGCCTGAACGAGGCGCTGGCCCATGGCGGCATCGCCAACCATGTGAAGGTGCGGGTCGAGTGGTTGAACGCCGAGATCTTCAAGGACGAACGGTCGGCGGCGCTGCACTTGGAGGGGTTCCACGGAATCGTCGTGCCCGGCGGGTTTGGAGAGCGGGGGACGGAAGGCAAGATCAACGCCGCCCGCTTCGCGCGGGAGCGGCGGATTCCTTATCTGGGGATCTGCCTCGGCATGCAGATGGCGGTGATCGAGGCGGCGCGGAACCTTGCGGGCATCGAACGGGCCGGGTCCGAAGAGTTCGACCATGAGGCCAGGGCCGCCGGATCCGGCGGGCGTTTCGAGCCGGTGGTCTACCACATGAGCGAATGGGTGGATGGCAATCGCACGGTCCAGCGCGACAAGGACGACGACAAGGGCGGCACGATGCGGCTGGGCGCCTACGAGGCGCTGCTGCAGGATGGGTCGCAGGCGGCTGAGATCTATGGCGGTCGGGAGATCTTCGAACGACACCGCCACCGCTACGAGGTGGACATCGCCTATCGCGACCGGCTGGAGGCAAAGGGCCTTCGCTTCTCAGGCCTGAGCCCCGACGGGAGGCTGCCGGAGATCATGGAGATCCCGGATCATCCCTGGTTCATCGGCGTGCAGTTCCACCCCGAACTCAAATCCAAGCCCTTCGACCCGCATCCCCTGTTCGCGAGCTTCATCGGCGCCGCCGTCAAGCAGTCCCGCCTCGTCTGAGGCGCCCCGGCGCGGCCAGGCCGCGAACCGGCCGGCGCCTCTGCGTCAAAGCTGGTTGGCGAGGATGTCCTGCACGCGGGGGGCTTCCTCATGGGCGGGGTCCAGACGCAGGCCGGCCTCGAAGTCCAAGCGCGCGCCCAGATTGTCGCCGCGGGCCATGCGGATGTAGCCCATGTGATAGCGAACCTCCGCCACGTCCGGCAGCTGCTCCAGCGACTGCTCCATCAGGTTGAAGGCCTCGCCCAAACGGCCGTTGAGATAGAGGACCCAGCCCGCGGTGTGCTGGACCGCAGGGTTCTCGGACTGCAGCTGCAGCGCCCGGCGCGCGAAGGTCATCGCCTCCCGCTCCTGCCCGTTGCGGGCGAGCACGAGGGCGAGGTTGTTCATCGCCGCCCAGTTGTCGCGCTGCTGCTCGGCGATGTCGCGATACATGGCGATCGCCTGATCGTCTGCGCGGGCCTTGTCCAGCAGCGTGGCGAAGATGAAGCGATCACCCAGGTTGTCGGGGTTCTGATCGATGATCTGCTGGCCGTAGCGGATGGCGCGGCGCAGCTCGTTCATGTCGCGGGCGGCCGTCGCGGCGACGCGCAGCAAGGTCTGCTCGCCCGGATGAAGGGTCAAACCCTCCTCGACGACCGAGAGAGCGCCTGAGACGTCTCCCAGCTCCCGCAGGAAGAGTCCGAGGCGGCCGAAGGTCTGCGGATCCTCGGGGAATTCCTCGACCGAACGCTCGTACATGGCCTTGGCCAGATCGGTTTCGCCGAGCTGTCGATGGGTGGAGGCGATCCGGGCTTGAAGTCGGGACGTCGCGCCGTCGCGCTCCATCACCGCCAAAAAGAGCTGCTTCGCCTCCTCGGCGCGGTCCCAGCCCTGCAGGACCGCGCCGTAGCGCATCTCTACCGCGCTGGGGTCGGGCGAAAGGGCGATGGCTCGCTGGAAGGCGCTTTCGGCGCGCAGCCGGTCGTCCATCGCCACGTAGGTTTCCGCCTCTTGAAGCACGGGCGCGACGGAGTCGGGAAACTCGTCGGCGAGCTCCCTGAAGATGCGCAGGGCTTGCGGATGATCCTCGAGCGTGCGGTGGGCGATGCCCAAGCCGATCCGCGCCCGGGGATCGTCCGGCGCGACCTCGACGGCGAAGCGGTACTGGCGCAGCGCGGTGGTGCCGCGCCGCAACGCCAGCATGGCGTCGGCCAGCAGAACATGGGTTCGGGCGTCGACGTTGCGGTCGCGCTGCCAAGGGGACAGCAGGGCGATGGTCTGTTCGAACTCGCCCCGGGCGTTGTGGATGGCGGCGAGATTGACGCGCACGCCCGGGTCGTCGCCTTCGACCGCGCCCAGAAGCGACCGCTCGTAGCGGCGGGCCGCGCCTTCCAGATCTCCCTGCAGCTCGAGGATGCGGCCCAGGCGGGCCTGCGCTACGGCGAGGCCGGGGTCGATCTCCACCGCTTCTTCGAGCGCGCGGCGGGCGCCGGCGACGTCGCCCTTGGCGGCCAGCAGAACGGCGCGGTTGGCATGGCCCGTGGCGAGCTTGGGGTCCAGGCGCACCGCGGTGTCCAGCGCCTCCAGCGAGGCGTCGGGGTCGCCCCTTTCCCCCAGGATCGCGCCGAGGACCTCGTAGCCGCGGGCGGAGGTCGGGTTGAGCAACAAGAAGCTGCGCGCCGCCTCCTCCGCCTCTTCAAGCTGGCCTTGGCGATACAGCAGAACGGCGCGGTTGATCGCCTGCTCGTCCTGCGAGTCCTGGGCGAAGGGATCGATGGACGCGGCCCGAACGTCGGGCGCGATCAAAGCGGCTGAGGCGAGGCCTGCCGCTGCGAACAGAAAGGCATGAATCCGCATTGTCTTTCCTGATGCCGATTGGTCTTCGTCGGTCTGTCCTGCGCGGCGTTCCCACGCGCCGCCGCCCCCTGGGACCACCATCGGGCCACGACGTGACTATAAGGTGGCGAAGCGGCGACTCAAGCCGAACGCGAGCCGCGGCCCGGGCTTCGAGGGTCGCCGCAGCGTGGCCGCAGGTCCGGCGCGAACGCCGCCCCATCCTGCGGGACGGTGGTAGGCCCGGAGGGACTTGAACCCCCAACCAAACCGTTATGAGCGGTCTGCTCTAACCAATTGAGCTACGGGCCCGCCGAAGGCCGCCGCCCGACCGTCGACCAGGCGCGCAAGCCGTCGCTTAGCCCTGCATGACCGCCGACGCAATCGGCGCGCGTCAGCCGGTGATTCGGCTCAGCCAGCCGCGCTTTTTCTCCTGATCCGCAGGCATCGCCTCGCCGTCGTCGCCTTCCACCACCTTTTGGAAGTTGGTGAAGAACTTGTCCGCCATGGACTTGGCGAACCCGTCGATGATGCGCGAGCCCAGCTGCGCCAGCTTGCCGCCGACCTTGGCGTCCACGTCATAGGTCAGCCGGGTGCCGCCGTCCGCGTCCTCCAACGCCACGTCGGCGGCGCCTTTGGCGAAGCCCGCCGCGCCGCCTTTGCCCTCGCCTACGAGGCGATAGCTCTGCCCGGCGACGACGTCTACGAGCGAGACGCCGCCCTTGAAGGTGGCTTTGACGGGGCCGACCTTCTGCACCACCGTGGCCTCGAACCCCGTGTCCGGGCTGCCGGTCAGCTCTTGGCATCCTGGAATGCAGGCCTTCAGCACGTCCGGGTCGTTCAGTGCCGTCCACACCTGCGAACGCGGCGCGGCGATGTCCCGCGAGCCTTGGAGTTCCATGGCGAGCCCTTTCCATCCGTTCGACGCTGGCCCTCGGTATCGGCGCAGGGCGGGTCGAGAGCAAGGGCCGCCTTGGTCGGGATCGGAGGCACGCCGCCGCCGCCGCGCGGAACGCCGCACCGGTTTTTTCAGATATCGTGACGTTCCAATCTGCAACTAGGTTGGACCGGGCGGCAACGCATGCTACGTATGGATAGGAAACTGATGGAGCACGGGTCATTGTCCCAAGACGCTACGCAAGACATGCCTCGCAGCGGTCGTCCCGACGCAGCCGACGCCTCGACCGCGACACGCCATGCGGACGTTCGCGAAACGGCGCTGATGGTTGAGGATCATCCGCTTTTCGCCGACGCTCTGGAACTGACGCTCGAAGGCGGCCTTGGGGTGAAAAACGTACGACGCGCCAGCACGCTGTCGCAGGCGCTCGCGGCGCTTGATTCGGGTTTCGCGCCTAACACCATCGTGCTGGATCTCGGCTTGCCCGACGCGTCCGGACTGGACGGGTTGTCGCGCATCCGGGCCGCGGCGCGCACGAGCTTCGTGGTTGTCGTGACCTCGTTCGACGATCCCAGGTTGGGCGCGGCGGCGCTCGCGGCCGGGGCGAACGGGGTCATCCACAAAAGCGCCTCGCGTGAGTCGCTCGCCTCGGCCATCCGGCGCATTTGGGATGGCGAGGCCGTCGCGCCCGAAGCGGCGCTGGCCAGGCTGGCGGGCGGCGCGGAGGCCGATGGACAGGACGCCGCCGATGCGGACGCGGCGCGCCGCCTGTCGACTCTAACGGTGCAGCAGGCGCGAATATTGGATCTGGTCTGCCAGGGCATGCTCAACAAGCAGATCGCCTTCGAGCTGGACATCGCCGAGACCACGGTGAAGGCCCACATCTCCGCCATCCTGCGCAAGCTGGGCGTGCAAAGCCGCACCCAAGCGGTGCTTGCGGCCCAGAAGGTGCGGTTCAACGAACTGTCGCTGACCGACGAGCGGCGCGGCTGAGCCGGGGGGTGGACGCGAGACGATGTCCTTCGATGCGACCAGTCGCGGCGGGGCCGGCGGAAGCGTCGGCCTAGGCCGGCCCGCACAGCGCGCGGTCACCTTGGTCAAGCCGGCGACCCAGGCGGTCGCCGCATTGAAGGATGCGTTGGGTCCAGGACCGTTTTCGGCCGTTTTCGTCTTCGCCTCCGACGATAGGGACCGAACCGAACTGGCGCGCGCGCTGGGGGGCGCGTTCGGCGACGCGCCCGTTCTCGGCACCTCCACGCCTGGGGAGATCGGTCCCGACGGACTGGCCAACGGAGCTTTGGCGGCGTTGGCGCTGCCGCGCGAGAGCTTCCGCGTGTCCTGGCGGCTGGTCGACGGCGCCGACCGCATTCGGCGGGCGGATTGCGAAGCCCTGGCTCGGGCGATGATGAGCGAGCTGACGGCGCGCGGCGGATCCGCGGCGTTCGGGGTGATGATGTCCGACGCCGACGCGGCTCGGGACGAAGCGCTGGCGTTCGCCTTCGGCGGCGCCGATCCGGAGATGCCTTTCGCCGGCGGCGCGTTCGGCGACGCGGATGGCGGCGGCGGGTTCGTGCTGGCCGGTGGCCGGTTCACGTCTCACGCAGCGGCCGCCGTGTACGTGGCCGGACCCGTGGAAGGCTCTGTCCTTCGTTTGGACCATCTGGAGCCGACGCAGACGCGCATGGTCATCACCGCCTGCGACAAGGATCATCGCCGGGTGACCGAGCTCAACGGCGAGGTCGCGGCGGCAGAGTACGCGCGCCTTTGCGGGCTGGAGCTCGACGACTTGTCCGCGGCGACGCTCGCCGATCACCCTTTGCTCGCGGCCGAGGGCGGCGCGCTGCACGGGCGAACGCTGCGGCGGGTGGAGGCGGACGGCGCGTTGGTCTTCGCCGCCGCGGTCGAGGAAGGCATGATCCTGCGCTTGGCGCGCGTCGGCGATCCGGCCGACCTTCTGGAAGCGAAGCTGGCGGAGCTGGGCGGGGCCGCTCGCCCCGAAGCGATGCTCGTCTTCGACGATCTCATCCATCGCCGCGCGGCGGAGGCGGCGCAGTCCGCGTCGCGCGTGGGCAAGCTTTTCGCCGAGGCGGGCGCGATCGGCGGAACGACCTGGGGCCAGCAGACGGGACGCATGCACTGCGCGGGCTCCGTCGTGGGCCTTTCGCTACGGCGCATTGGCGCACGGGCCGGATCATGACGGCGATCGTCGACTCCCTGCTTCGCCCGGGCGACGACGCCGCGCGGCAGAGCGAAAAGCTGCGCCGCATTGCCGCCGCGCTGGTGCGGCGCGCCGAGGCGGCCGCCGCCGCGATCGAGCGGCAGAGGGAGCCTCGGCCCACGCTCGAAGAAACCGAGTCGCCTTACGCGCTTTTCGTCGTGGCCGCCGCTGGAACGCGCATGCCGGTCGGAGAGGCTCCGACCTCCGACGCCTCCGAAGAAGCTCGGGACGTCATCGACGCGTTGCCGCTGGGCGTGTGCATCTTCGACCGGGGCGGACGGCTCGCGTTCTGGAACCGCAAGGCGGAGAGCATTTCAGGAGCGGCCGAAACAGCCCTCGCCATCGGACTGACCTTCGTCGACTTCGCCGCAGGCTTCGGCCGCCTGCGCCCCGAAGACCGCGACGCCCTGCGACGGCTCGCGGCCTGGAGCGGCGGCGAGCCAGCGCGACCGTCCCTTGCGGTGGAGCTGCGCGCGCGCAGCGGGCCGACGGTGGACGTGCGCGCCCAGGACATGCCTCAGGGCGGGATCCTGCTGTGTCTCGACGATGTTTCCGCGGAGCGGGACGCGCTTCGCGCGCTGGACGAGATCAACGATCGTCTGGAGGACAAGGTCAGCGAGCGCACCGAAGCGCTGTCCGCCGCCCGCGACGCCGCCGAGGCCGCCAATGTCGCGAAAAGCAGGTTCCTCGCCGCGGCGGGGCACGATCTGCTGCAGCCTCTGAACGCCGCTCGCCTGTTTCTGGGCGCGCTCGACGAAACGTCGTTGGATTCGGAGCAGCATCTGCTGGTGGAGCGTCTGGGCTCGTCCCTCCAATCGGTCGACTCGCTGCTGAACGCTATCCTCGACATCAGCCGGTTGGAGAAGGAGGAGGAGCCGCCCAGCTTCGCCCCCGTCGATCTTGCCGAGCTGTTCGAGGAACTGCGCCGGGAATTCGAACTTCAGGCCCGCGCCAAGGGTCTGGAGCTGAGGGTGGTGCCCACGCGGCGCTTCGTGCTTTCCGAAGCGGCGCTTCTGCGTCGGGTGCTTCAGAATCTGCTCGCCAACGCCGTGCGCTACACGCCCTCAGGCCGCGTCGTGATCGGCGCTCGCCGGCGCCAGGGCGCCGTGGCCATCGAAGTCCGCGACACCGGGCCGGGCATCGCCGCCGACTTTCACGAGGCGGTGTTCGAGGAGTTCCGCCGGCTCGACCATGTGGAGGCGCTTGGCCCCACGACGGCCGATGGGGCGCCCGGCATGGGCTTGGGGCTCGCCATCGTGCGCCGGGCGTGCCAGCGGTTGGGACATTCGCTGGACCTCGTCAGCGATGAGGGCCGGGGCTCATGCTTCCGCGTCGTCGCGCCCAGCGCCGATGATGAAGACGCGCCCGCCCGGCGCCCGTCCGAGCCGTCCGAGGTCGATCTGGAAGAGATGGTCGTGCTGGTCGTTCACCCCAGCGCCCGGGCGCGCGCCGACGTGGTCGACAAGCTGGAACGCTGGGGCGCCTGCCCGATGGAGGCCGGGGACCTGATCGAAGCCGTCGGCGCCGCGGCGGATCTGGGCGCGGCCCCCGACATGATCCTGTCGGCCGCGGGTTTGCCTGACGGAGCCACCGGCCTCGACGCGGTCCGCACGCTTCGCGCCTATTTCGGCCCCGCGCCGGCGGCCATTCTAGTGGATCGCACCGAAGATGAGGAAGCGGTAGGCCGCGCCGCGGAGTCCGAGGATGTGGACCTTCTGCCCTTGGATGACGGGGACGGACGCCTGCGCGCCGCCCTCGCCGTGGCGCACGAAGTGCGCGGCTGAACCGAACCGTCTTTTCCCACGCCGGCTGCCCGCGAAGGTCTGGACCGGTGCGCCTCGTCAGAGGCCCAGCGGCGGCAAAGTCGCCTCGATCCGCGCGCGATGGGGCTCGTATTGGTCCGGCAGCATGAGCCGCTCGCCCAGTCGCTCGACGTCCTCATCCCTGGCGAAGCCCGGCTCCTCCGTCGCCACCTCGAACAGAACCCCGGCCGGCGTGCGGGTGTAGATCGCATTGAAGTACTGTCGGTCGATCCTCGGCGTGACCTGGAGCCCGAGGTTCAGCAGAGCGCTCCGCACCGCGTCCTGAGCTGCCGCGTCGGGGACCGAGAACGCAACGTGATGCACCGTGCCCACCCCTTCCCGCCCCGGAGCCAGCGCTGGATCGACATGCAGGTCGACGACGCCCGCCACGCCTCCCGCGCGTCGAAAGCGCCGAAGTTCGCCGCGGCCCTGCGCCTGCGTCCCGTCCGGGGCGTAGCCAAGGGCGCCGGTCAGGATCGAGGCCGTCGACTCGCCGTCCTGCAGCGCCAGCGTGACGCCGTGAAACCCGCGGACGGCGACGTCCTCGCCGATCTCCTCGGTCGTCCAAGGCGCGCGCGGGTCTTCGGTTTCCACCAGCGCCAGCAGCAGACCGTCGGGATCGGCGAAGACCGCGCGGGTCTCTGCGAACACGACTTCCTCCGACGCCACGATCGAGGCGCCGAGCGCGGGCAAGCGCTTGCGCCAGAACGGCAGCGACCCGAACGGCACGGCGTATTGGGTGACGGAGGCCTGCCCGGCGCCGAGCGCGCCTTTTGGCGCGCTGGACCAGGGGAAGAACGTCATTACGGTCCCGGCCGAGCCGGTCCTGTCGCCGTAATAGAGGTGGTAGGTGCTTGGATCGTCGAAATTTACGGTCTTCTTGATCAGGCGCTGGCCCAGCGCCGCGGCGTAGAAGGCCGCGTTGCGGTGGGGATCGCCGGAGATGGCGGTGACATGGTGCAGTCCGGTGACCGGGGACATGGCAGGTCGCTCCCGTTGTTTTCCGTGTCGAGACAGATCTAGAGAACGGCGGCAGCGGGACAATTGCAGTTATGCAAGATCATCAGTTTCCAAATCGTGCCCAAAAGAGACCGTTAGCGCCCTCTGCATCGCGGCGCGCTGCGCGAATTTGCTTCGAAGGCGTCGGCGCTACATCCTCGCTCAGCCCTGCGCGGGCGGACCGCGCCTCTACGGAACGTCGATCCATGGCCTCCCTGTTCAAGCAGATCGCGCTTCTGGCCGTGCTGGCCGCCGTCGCCGCGGGCGCGGCCATGCATTTGGGCGCGCCCGGCGATGGAGAGGCCGGAGCCCAGGCGCGCCGAGGCCGCCCGCCCGCGATGGTCGAGGCCGCGCCCGTGCGCCAAGCGAGGGTGGAGCGGGCGGTGGCCGCGGTCGGCACCGGCCGGCCCGTGCGCTCGGTCGAGCTGCGGGTGCGCGATGACGGCCGGGTCGAGCAGGTTCTGTTCTCCGACGGCGAAACGGTGGAGGAGGGACGGCCCCTCGTCCGCCTCGACGACGCCACCGAGCGGGCGGAGCTGAACGAAGCCGAGGCGGCGGTCGAGGAGGCCCGCGCGGCCTACGAACGGGCCGAGGCGCTGCGCGCCCAGGGCCGCGTCACCGGGTCGGTCTACGAAGTCGCCCGGGCGGAGCTCGCGCGGATGGAAGCGCGCCGCAGCGCCGCCGCGGCGCGGCTGGAGCGTCGCACGCTCGACGCGCCCTTCACCGGCGTCATGGGGTTTTCCGACATCGAGCCGGGAGCCTTCGCCACGCCGGCGACGCCGGTGGCGACTCTGGACGATCTTTCGGCGCTGGACGCCGATTTCTCCGTGCCCGAGCGGTTCTTCGCCGATGTGCGCGTGGGCCGCAAAGTGCGCGCGACCACCCGCGCGCTGCCCGACGTGGTGCTGCAGGGAGAGGTCGTCGCCGTCGACCGCCGCGTCAACGAGAACACCCGCGCCTTCCGGGTGCGCGCCCGCTTCGAGAATCCGGAGCAGAGGTTGCCGGGCGGGCTTTTCATGCGCGTCGAGCTGGTGCTGGAGGCTCGCGACGGCCTTCTCGTGCCCGAAGAGGCGCTGGTGCCGCAGGGCGGCGCTCTGATCCTCTACGTCCTGGACGAAGACGACCGGGCGCGTCGCCGGGTGGTCACCGTCGGCTCCCGCCGCGCCGGAGAGGCCGAGATCCTGGACGGCGTGGCGCTGGACGAGCGGGTCATCGTGCGTGGCGTTCAAAAGGTCCGCGACGGCGCGCCGGTGCGGCTGGCCGATCCTCAGACCGATGCGGGGTCCGAGCTCGAGGCCGGGCGCGCCCCGCCGTCGCCCGCCTGAGCGCCCCGCCATGACCTTGCCGGAGCTGTGTCTGCGTCGACCCGTCCTCGCCTGCGTCGCCAGCCTTCTGATCGTGGTGATCGGCCTGGTCTCGCTGACCCGCCTGCCCGTGCGGGAGCTTCCCGACGTCGACAGCGCCACGGTCACCATCACCACCCGCTATTTGGGCGCGGCGCCGGAGATCGTGGACACTCAGATCACCGAGCTGATCGAAAGCGCCGTGTCCGGGGTCAGCGGCATCGACCGGCTCGAATCCAGCTCCTCCCGCGGGCGAAGCCGGGTGGTGGTGGACTTCAACCCCGCCTCGGACATCGACCAGGCGGCCAATGACGTCAGATCCGCGATCGGCGCGGTGGCGGGCGACCTGCCGTCGGAGGCGGACGAGCCAGTCGTCGTCAAGAACGACGCCGACGCCGACCCGGTGATCCGCGTCGGCCTCACCTCCGACCGGCACCGACCGCCTGAGCTGACCGACTACGCCGAGCGGTTCGTGGTCGACCGCCTGTCCACCCTCGCGGGGATCGCCCAGGTCGATATCCTCGGCGATCGACGCTACGCCATTCGCGTGGATCTCGATCCCGAGGCGATGGCCGCCCGCCAGCTCACCGCGACGGAGATCGCCGAGGCCCTGCGCCGCAACAACCTGGAGCTTCCGGCCGGCGACGTTGTCAGCACTTCCCGCCGGTTCCAAGTGCGCGCCGAAGCGCGGCTGAGCACGCCCGAAGCCTTCTCCGACGTCGTGGTGTCGGTGGTGGAGGGCACGCCCGTTCGGCTGGGGGAAGTGGCGCGGGTCTATGTCGGCTCGGAAAACGACGACACCCTCGTCCGGTCCGAAGGGCGCAACGCGGTCACCTTGAACGTCCTGCGGCAAAGCCAGTCGAACACCATCGCCATCTCAGACGCCGTGCAGGCGGAGCTGGCGCTGATCCGCCCCGGCCTGCCCGAAGGCATGGAGATCTTCATCGGGTCGGACGACGCGATCTTCATCCGCCGCTCGATCTCCGAGGTGCTGCAGACGCTGGCCATCGCGGTCGCCCTGGTCGTGGCGGTCATCTTCGTCTTTCTGGGCTCCCCCCGGGCGACCCTGGCGCCTGCCGTGACCATTCCCGTGGCGCTGATCGGCGCGCTTGCGGGCATTCATGCGCTGGGCTTTTCGATCAACATCCTGACGCTGTTCGCGCTGATCCTGGCCATCGGCATCGTCGTGGACGATGCGATCGTGGTGCTGGAGAACATCCAAAGGCGCGTGGCGGAGGGCGTTCCGCCCGCCGCGGCGGCGCTTTTGGGCTCGAACCAAGTGGTCTTCGCGGTCATCGCCACGACGCTGACCCTGGTGTCCGTGTTCGTTCCGATCAGCTTTCTCGACGGCCAGGTGGGGCGCCTGTTCACCGAATTCGGCATCGTCCTGGCGCTGGCGGTGGTGGTGAGCACCTTCGTGGCGCTGACCCTGACCCCGGTGCTGTGCCGCGCGGTGCTGCGCGAGGGGTCCGGCGGGCTGCTGGAGAGACTGGTCAACCGGGTCTTCGCGCGCATCGAGAACGGCTATCGCCGGCTGCTGCGCGTCGCGCTGAACTGGCCCGTGATCGTGCTCGCGATCGGCGTGGCCGTCGCCGGCGCCGCCTGGACCTTCCACCAGGAGGTTCCGCAGGAGCTGGCGCCGCGCGAGGATCGGGGCGTTTTCTTCGTCGCGGTCAGCGCGCCCCAGGGATCGACCACCGGCTTCACCGACCGCGAGGTGCGGGCGGTGGAGGAGCGGCTCGCCCATCTGACCGAAAGCGGCGAGGCGGCGCGAATCTTCTCGATCATCGGTTTTCGCCGTCTGACCCATCGCGCCTTCGTCGTCGTGCGGCTCGCGGATTGGGACGAGCGGGAGCGTCACTCCGCGGCCATGGTGCAGAGCCTTTTCGGCCCGATGTCGACGGTCCCCGGCGCGCGTGTCTTTCCGATCCAGCCCACGGGCCTGGGGCTGCGCGGCTCCCGCACGCCGCTGCAGGTGAAGATCCTCGGCCCGGACTTCGACAGCGTGCGCGAATGGTCCGCCCAGATGCTCGAGCGGCTGAGGGAGAACTCCAACCTCAGCAATCTCGACACCGACTATGAGGAGACCCAGCCGGAGCTGCGCGTCGACATCGACCGGGCGCTCGCCGACGATCTGGGCGTGGCGGTGGAGGACGTGGCGGCGACGCTGCAGACCTTCTTCGCCGGCCGAGAGGCGACGCAATGGATCGACCGGGGCCGCGAGTACCCCGTCATCCTGCAGGCGGAGGAGGCGGCCCGCGCCACGGCGGCCGATCTGGGCGCGATGTATGTCCGCTCCCGCTCCACCGGCGCCTTGATCCCGCTCTCCGCCCTGCTGTCGCTGACGGAGGGCGCCGCGACGCCGGAGCTCAACCGTTTCAACCGCTTGCCGGCGATCGAGATCTCCGGCTCGACCGTGGACGGGTACGCGATCGGCGACGCGATCCAGGATGTTCTGGCCGTGGCGGAGGAGGTTCTGCCGGCCGACGCGCAGACCGCCTTCGACGGGCAGAGCCGGGAGTTCTTGGAGACCTCGTCCGGCGCGCTGATGGTGTTTCTGTTCGCGCTGCTCATCGTCTACTTGGTGCTCGCGGCGCAGTTCGAGAGCTTTCTGGATCCGCTCCCGATCATGCTGACCGTGCCGCTCGGGGTGACGGGGGCGCTCGCCACGCTCTGGGCCTACGACATGTCGCTGAACATCTACTCGCAGGTGGGCTTGGTGCTCCTGATCGGTCTGATGGCCAAGAACGGCATCCTGATCGTGGAGTTCGCCAACCAGCTGCGCGACCAAGGAGCGGACGTGCGCGACGCCTCCCTCGAAGGGGCCGTGGCGCGCCTGCGGCCGGTTCTGATGACCGTCGTCTCCACCTTGCTGGGCGCTCTGCCGCTGGTCATGAGCTCCGGCGCGGGAGCCGAGGCGCGTCAGGCCATCGGCATGGTCGTCTTCGGCGGGTTCGGCGGCGCTTCGCTGCTGACTCTGTTCCTGACGCCGGTGCTTTACGATCTGCTGGCGCGCCTTTCCCGCTCCCGCGCCAGTCAGGCGCAGGAGCTGGACGAGGCGCTGGCTCTGGCCGACGCGCGGACCCGCGCCAAAGCGTCGCCCGCCCCTGCGCCGGCGGAGTAGCCGGGTTGCGCGAGCGGCGGCGCTGCGGGTAGCGTTGCGCCAGCTCGTTGGGAGACGCTGGGCCTCGCGCTCAGGGCCGAAGGCGCAACCGCCCCGGAAACGCTCAGGCAAACGAACCGGCGAGCTGCGGACGACACGCTGGAGAGAGGCGTCGAACCGGGCGCCCGCCGAAGGGATAGCGATCTCAGGCGAAAGGACAGCGGGGGCGCGAGGGCCGTGCGGAGGCGTCCGCGGGGCCATGGCGCTTGGTCCGGAGGGGGCATGTCCGAAGCCGACCTGAAACGCACGCCGCTGGACGCGTTCCATGCCCGACATGGCGCGCGCATGACCGGCTTCGCCGGGTGGCGGATGCCGGTGCAATACGCCGCCGGCCCGCTGAAGGAGCATGCGTCGGCGCGGGAGGGCGCGGCGCTGTTCGACGTCGGCCATATGGGACAGGTGAACCTGCGCCCTCGCTCCGGCCGCATCGAGGACGCCATGCTGGCGTTGGAGCGGCTGACCCCCGCCGCCGTTCTGGGCCTGCCCGACGGGCGCCAGCGCTATGCGGTGCTGACCAACGACGCGGGCGGCATCGAGGACGATCTGATGGTCTCGAACCGCGGCGACCGGCTGGCCTTGGTGGTCAACGCCGCCAATGCCGAAGCCGACGTCGCCCTGCTGCGACGGCTCGAGGACGTCTGCGAGGTGGAGCCGCTGGGTCGCGGCCTGATCGCCCTGCAAGGCCCTGGCGCGGAAAGCGTTTTGACGACGCTCGGCGCCGCGGCCGGAGGTCTGCGCTTCATGGACGCCGCGTCGTTGACCGTTGCGGGGGTCGCGGTCGAGGCGACCCGCTCGGGCTATACCGGCGAGGACGGGTTCGAACTCTCCGTCGCCGCGGAGGACGCCCCGGCTTTGGCCGAGGCTTTGGTCGAGGCCGGCGCCGCGCCGGCGGGCCTTGCGGCGCGCGACACGCTGCGTCTGGAGGCCGGGCTGCCCTTGCATGGCTCGGACATCGACGCCGGGACCTCGCCGGTCGAAGCGGGGCTGACCTTCGCCATCCAGAAGGCGCGCCGCGCCGGCGGCGAGCGCGAAGGCGGCTTCCCAGGGGCCGAGCGCATCCTGCGGGAGCTTGTCGACGGTCCGGACCGAATTCGCGTAGGGCTGCGCCCCGAAGGTCGCGCGCCGTTCCGCGCCCATGTCCCGTTGTTCGAGGCCGAAGACGCGAGCGCGCCGGTCGGCGAGGTCTCCTCCGGCACGTTCGGCGCCTCCGCTGGCGGGCCGGTCGCCATGGCCTACCTTCCGCAGCGGCTGGCGGCCCCCGGCACGCCGCTTTGGGGCGAGGTGCGGGGCAAGCGTCTGGCCGCCGCCGTCCATGCCCTGCCCTTCGTTCCCCACCGATACAAGCGCTGAGAGGAGCAACCGCGATGAAGTTCACCGAGGATCATGAGTGGCTGACCCTCGACGGCGACGTCGTCACCGTCGGCATCACCCTGCACGCCGCCGAGCAGCTGGGCGACGTGGTGTTCATCGAACTGCCCGAGGTCGGCGACGAGTTCGAGGTCGGGGCCGAGATCTGCACCATCGAATCCGTCAAGGCGGCCTCCGAGATCAACGCGGCGGTCGCCGGCGAGATCACCGAGATCAACGAGGCGATCGTCGCCAACCCCGCCCTCGTCAACGAGGACCCGGAGGGCGAGGCCTGGTTTTTCAAGATGAAGCTCGAGGACGTCGCCGTCCTTGCCGACTTGCTGGACGAAGAGGCCTACAAGGCCCTGATCGACTGATCTTTTTCCCTCGCCCTTCGCCCGGAGCGCGCCATGTCGTTCGCCTTCACCGACTACGATCCCTACGACTTCGCCAACCGCCGCCATATCGGCCCCTCGCCGGCCGAGATGGAG